>JADLDQ010000088.1 GCA_020846575.1 Burkholderiales bacterium | reverse complement strand
CGGATGGGGTCCGCCATGCCCCGGTCCGGTCCGCGAAATCGAATGGTTGCCGCGCGGACCGGACGGTTGCCCGTCGAGGGTCGATGGTTGGTGGTTGCCGGTTGCCGGCTTCTCCCCGCTTCGCGCGATTCGCGTGCCGACATGACCGAAGATACGACTCGCGAACAGGTGGATGACGATACGACGGCGCCGCGGCGATCAGATGCCGGTGATAACGAGGTCCAGCGCCGCGATGATCTCGTTGCGATTCGCTGCAAGGTTTGCGACCGGCTCACCGAGAGACTTCCGGGGCACGCTGGCGAGCTCCGGCGCCAGCAGGACCATCTGCCGGCCCTCGATCGAGAACACCGGATTGAGCCTCTCGGCCAGCTTTCCCTTGAGTACTTCGGGGCGTGCGAGCGGCACGACCACACGCGTCGAGAGAAAATCGAGCAGCCCGGCCTGAACGTCGAGCAGCCAAGGGATACGGGCACGTGTCGCCGGGTTGGGATTGCGGTAAAGGTCGAATTGGGGCATCAGAACGAGCGCAGCCCGTCGCTGAATACGCCGTCCCGTTCTATGTGCTCGTTGTAGGCCTCCAGCGCTGCCCGGTTGCGGGCAAGCCATTCCTCCGCCTTGCGCTCGCGGATCGCGAGGGCGAGGCTGGATTCGAGCACCTGAGAAAGATTGAGGTCGAGCCGGCGTGCCTCTTGCAGGAGTTCCGCATCCACGCTCAGGTTTGCGGACTTCTTGCGTCGAGCGCGTGGTGGGCGGGGAGGGGCAACGGCGATGCGTGAATTCATGCGCATATATTATGCGCACGACGGATGGCCTGCAATGGCCGGTTCGCTGCCGCAGAGTACTGTATGAATGTACAGTCATGGCCTATACTCGCGCGATGCCCGATCGAGCACTCGGCGATGCCATTGTGGAACGGCACTCCGCTCCCGCTGCACACGCCGCCTCCCCCTTCGACCGCCTCAACCCCCGCCAGCGCGAGGCCGCGTGCTACGGCGAGCGCGGCGCGGACGGGCGCTGGCGCGCCGGGCCGCTGCTGGTGATCGCCGGGGCCGGCACCGGCAAGACGAGCACGCTCGCCCACCGCGTCGCGCACCTCGTGCTCCAGGGCGCGAGCCCGCAGCGGATCCTGCTGCTCACCTTCACCCGCCGCGCAGCGGTGGAGATGACGCGGCGCGCGCAACGCATCGTCGGGGAGGCGGTGCGCGAGGCGCGCTTTCCCTGGTCGGGTACCTTCCACTCGATCGCCAACCGCCTGATCCGCGCCCACGCGGGCGCGGTGGGCCTGGAGGCGTCCTTCACGGTGCTCGACCGCGGCGACGCGGCCGACCTGATGGACCTGGCGCGGCACGAGCTCGGTTTCTCCAGCGCCGAGCGGCGCTTTCCGCGCAAGGACACGTGCCTGGCGATCTATTCGCACCGGGTGAACAGCGGCGGCACGCTGGAGGCGACGCTCGCGAAGGCGTTTCCCTGGTGCGCCGAGTGGGAGGGGGAGCTTTCGCGCCTGTACCGCGCCTACGTGGACAGGAAGCTCGCCAGCCAGGCGCTCGACTACGACGACCTGCTGCTCTACTGGCACGCGATGCTGGGGGAAGCGGCGCTCGCCGCGGAGATCGGTGCGCGCTTCGATCACGTCCTGGTGGACGAGTACCAGGACACCAACGCGCTGCAGGGCGAGATCGTCGGCCGTCTCAAACCCGGCGGCCAGGGCGTCACGGTGGTGGGCGACGACGCCCAGGCCATCTATTCGTTCCGCGCGGCCACGGTGGAGAACATTCTCGCTTTCCCGGCGCAGTACGACCCGCCGGCCGCGGTGATCACGCTGGAGGAGAACTACCGCTCCACCCAGGGCGTGCTGGAAGCCGCCAACGCCCTGATGAGCGAGGCCGGGCGCCGCTACGCCAAGACGCTGCGCGCGGCGAAGGGTCCGGGACCGAAGCCGCGCCAGGTGACGCTGGCCGACGAAGCCGACCAGGCGCTCTACGTGGTGCAGCAAGTACTCGCCGCGCGCGAGCGCGGGATCGCGCTGCGGCGCCAGGCGGTTCTGTTCCGCAGTTCGCACCACAGCGTGGAGCTGGAGCTGGAACTCGCGCGGCGCAACATCCCGTTCGTGAAATACGGAGGCCTGAAGTTCCTCGAGGCTGCGCACGTGAAGGACCTGCTCTCGCTGCTGCGCTGGGCGGACAACCCGAAGAACCGCATCGCAGCGTTCCGCGCGCTGCAGCTGCTGCCGGGCGTCGGACCGGCGACGGCGGCGCGCGTGTACACCCGGTTCGAAGCCTGCGGCCACGACTGGCAGGCGCTCGCCGGACTCGCCTCGGCCGCCGTGCCCGGCGGCCCCGCGGCCGGGGCGTTTCCCGCGTTCGCCGCGCTCATGGCGGGCATCGGCGCGCCGGGCGCCCCCTGGGAAGGGCAGCTGGGCCGCGCGCGCGACTGGTACGAGCCGCAGCTCGCGCGCATCCACGACGCGGGCGAGGCGCGCGCGGGCGATCTCCTCGCCTTGGAGCGCATCGCCCAGCAACACGCGAGCCGCGAGGCGTTCCTGTCGGAGCTCGCACTCGATCCGCCGCAGGCGAGCGGCGACCTCGCCGGCGCGCCGCACCTGGACGAGGACTGGCTGGTGCTCTCGACGGTGCACTCGGCCAAGGGTCAGGAGTGGGAATGCGTGCACGTGCTCGCCGTGGCCGACGGCAACTTCCCTTCCGAGTTCGCCACTGGCAGCGCCGAGCAGATCGAGGAGGAGCGGCGCCTGCTCTACGTGGCGATGACGCGCGCCCGGAGCGAGCTGCACCTGCTCGCGCCGCTCAGGTACTACGTCACGCAGCAGCCTCGCCACGGCGAGCGGCACGTGTACGGCGCGAAGAGCCGCTTCCTCACGCCCGCCGTGATGGCGACGCTGGAGCCCGCGGTGTGGCCTGCCGCGAGCGAGGCGATCCCCGGCGCTCGCGGCGGCGCGCTGCGCGTGGACGTCGCCGGCAGGCTGCGCGGCATGTGGCGTTGACGCGATGGGAATGGGCGCAGGCTTGACGAACCTTTTCGCCGACCTGTCCCCGGGTGCAGACTCGGAGCAGTCCGGCGCACTGCTCTGCCGTGCGGGCCTGCGCATCGAGCGCATCGTCTCTACCGGCCAGTCGAGTCCGGCGGGGTTCTGGTACGAGCAGGAGGGCGGCGAGTGGGTCGCGCTGCTCAGGGGCGAGGCGCGGCTTCGCTTCGAGGACGAGCACGAGGCGCGGGTGCTGAAACCGGGCGACTTCGTGGATATCGCCGCGCGCAGGCGCCATCGCGTCGAGTGGACGCACCCGCACGAGCCGACCGTGTGGCTCGCGGTGCACTACGAATGAGCGCCCGCAGGGCCGCCGCCGCCGCCGCCGCGGGCGCGGGCGCGGGCGCCGCCGCGGGCGCGGGAGCGGACCGCGCGCGCGTCGCGCTGGCGCTCGGCGCACTGCTGCTGGGCGCCTGCGCGCCGCTGCCGCGGTACAGCGACCTGGCGATGTCGCAGCGGCCCTCGCCGAACTTCAACGAGCGCCGCCCGAGCTTCGTGGTTCTGCATCACACCGGAAATTCGAATGCGTCGCGCGCGCTGGGCACGCTCACCGATCCCGCAACGCAGGTGAGCGCGCATTTCCTGGTGGAGCGCGATGGCGCGATCCGCTATCTCGTGGACGAACTGAAGCGCGCCTGGCACGCGGGGCCCGCCTGGTGGGGCGGGCCGCTCGACATGAATTCGGCCTCCATCGGCATCGAGCTGGACAACGACGGCGCCGAACCTTACCCGAAGGCGCAGATCGAGGCGCTGCTCGCGCTGCTCGCCGATCTCAGGCAGCGCTACCGCGTTCCGGCGCCGAACTTTCTCGCCCATGGAGACATCGCCCCGGGACGCAAGGTCGATCCGGGCGTCAACTTTCCCTGGAAGCTGCTCGCCGCGCACGGCTTCGGCCCGTGGTGCGACCCGCCCTTCGACCCGGCGCCGGCCGGGCTGGACGCCGGCACGCTGCTGGGCGCGCTCGGCTACGACGTGTCCGACTACGAGGCCGCGGTGGGCGCGTTCAAACGCCGTTTCGCCGGGACAGAGTCGCGGCAGATGGACGAGGAGGATCGCTCGCGGCTGTACTGCCTGCTGCTGCGCAAATGGGCGGCGCGCGGCGATTGAACGCACCGAAGCGGCCGCAAGCCGGGCCGCGCGGCGCCGTCGCACCGGTCCCGTGATATCGTGCCGGCAGCGGCCAGGCGCATCGCCGCGACCTGGAAGAACGCCACGATCACGCCCGATGAGGCGAAGGCTCAAGACCGCTACCGGCGCTGCGTCCACGGCGGTCCCGCCGGCTCGTATCGAACCGCGGCAGGAGAAGGGAAAACATGAAAGTCGTTCTGAGCCTCGCCGCCGCGGCCCTGACGGTCCCGCCCGTGCTCGCCCAGCAGCCGATCCAGCAGAAGATCCGCCCGCCGATCGCCGTGTACTGGATGAGCGCAGAGACGGCAGCCGGAATGAGCATGCCCGGCATGCCGCAGGGCATGGGCGGATTCGGCATGGCCGGAATGGCCGGGATGCCGGGTATGGGAAGCTCCATGTCCGGCGGCAAGCGCCTGCGCCTGGAACTGGGTTCCTCGCAGGCGGCGAGCGGCGAGCCCCGCGCCGCGCACGCGATCCCGCCGGGCCTGGCCATGGGGCCGAGCCTGCCGCTGGTCGCGCCGCGCACCGAGCGCTCCGCGCCGAGCCGGACCGAGCGCGGCGATGAGCCCGAGTTCGAGCGCCCCAAGGGACGCATGCTGCTCTACTGGGGCTGCGGCGAGGCGGTGCGCGCCGGCCAGCCGCTGGTTTTCGACTTCTCGCGCATGGACCCGCAGGAAGCGGCGCGCGTGTTCCGCACCCGCGCGATCTCGCGCCCGAGCGGCCCGGGACCGGGGCGCAATCGCACCTACGGCGACTGGCCCAACGCGGAGAACAATCAGGCGGTGCCGGCGCAGGGTTCACTCAGGGGCGACCAGATGGTCTCGGGCAACTACTCGCCCGAGATGCGCTTCGCCATCGGCGAGGTTCACGACTTCATGGCACCGGTCGCATTCGAGGCCGTGCGCCGCACCGCCGCGGGCGCGACGCAGGTCGGCTGGCGGCGCATACCGACGGCGATCGGCCATTTCGCCACCGCCATGGGTCAGGGCTCGGGCGAGAACGAGGTGGTGATGTGGTCCTCGAGCGAGGTGCAGGAGTTCGGCCAGGCGCTGATGGACTACCTGCCGCCCGGTGAGGTGCAGCGCCTCATCAAGGAGAAGGTGGTGATGCCGCCGCAGACCACCGAGTGCACGGTTCCCTCGGGCGTGTTCCGCGGCGAAGGGGCGATCTTCAACTTCATCGCCTACGGCAACGAACTCAACCTGGTGCACCCGCCGCGCCCGAGCGACCTGCGGCAGACCTGGGAGCAGGTCTGGGCCGTGAAACTGCGGCTGAAATCCACCGGCGCCACCATGCTCGCCGAAATGGAGGGCGACCCGCGCGGCGGCGCGCGCCAGCGCGGGCGGGCGCAGGAAGGCGCGGCCGATCAGCCCGCCCAGGCCCCGCAGCGCGAGGAGCAGGCGGCGCCGCCGGCGCAGCCCTCGCCGGGCGACGCGGTGCGCGACGGCTTCAACATTCTGCGCGGGATCTTCGGCCGCTAGCGCGACCGGGTGCGCACCCTCGGTGGGCAGGGTATCTGCCCACGGTAAATTTGTTCTCGGTCCTCAAATAGCTGCGGGAGCGCAGGAATTCTGGGTCATTCGCAGGTAGTCGAAGACCAAGCGCATGCTACGGTTGAGTTGTCGCATGGTCTGGGCGACGCTGTTGCCGGGTTTGGATTTGATGACACTGATGGCAAAGCGGCGCAGCCGAGACATGTTTTGCGGGCCATTACCGGTGCGGATGCGGCTGCGGTCCTCGTCGAAGTTCCAGTCCAGGATGTAGTG
>JADLDQ010000087.1 GCA_020846575.1 Burkholderiales bacterium | reverse complement strand
GAGAACGCGCGTCCCGGCCGCCTGCCCGAGCGCCTGCCGGTGCGTGCGTCCGAGCTGCCGCAACCGCAGCTGCGCCTGCTCGGCCGCGCGCTGCGCCCGGGCCCCGGGGAGCTGGCGTCCAACCCCAGGTCGCGCAGCGCGGTGCTGCGCGCGGCGCAGCGGCTGGCATGAGACACCCTGTGTCGCGCCGCCTCCAGCAGCGACAGGGGCCGATGAACCCGCGGCGCGCCTTGCACGCGCGCCTCGTGCCTTCCGGCGCAACGGTTTCGCCATCCGGGCGCCCGAATTCGCGCAGCCTGGCGCCCGCTTTCCGCGCGAACCTCGCGCCACATGAACCATGGCCCGGCTGACCCTGCTGCTGCTCGCGCTGCTCACCTTGTGCGCGCTCGGCCTGGTGAGTTCCCGGCACGAGTCGAGGAAGCTCTTCGCCGAACTCGAGCGCGAGCAGGAACGCGCGCGCGCGCTGGAAGTGGAGACCGGCCAGCTGCAGCTGGAAGCCGCCACCTGGGCCGCGCACGCCCGCGTGGAGCGCATCGCGGTGCGCGCGCTGCACATGCAGGCCCCCGATGGCCGGCGCGTGCAGCTGGTTCCCGCTGCGCCGGCGCGCGGGGAGGCCGAATGACGCGGGGCCGGCGATGAGCGCGCCGCGCGCGAGGGCCGCGCGATGAACCTCGCACCGAGCCCGGTTCTCGACCTGCGGCTGCCGCCCTGGCGCGCGCGCGCGCTGCTGGCTGTGATCGGGTTCGCGTTCCTGGCGCTCGCCGTACGCGCCGCCTGGCTGCAGGGCTGGAACAACGATTTCCTGCAGGCCAAGGGCAGCTCGCGCTACAGCCGCGTGTTGGAGATCCCGTCCACGCGCGGGAGGATCCTGGACCGCCGCGGCGTGCCGCTCGCGATTTCCACGCCGGTGAAATCGGTCTGGGCCATCCCCGAGATGCTGGAGAGCGAACCCGCGCGCTCGCTGGCGCAGCTCGCGGGCACTCTGGGGATTCCCGCATCCGAGCTGGCGCGGCGCCTCTCCGGTGCGGAGCGCGATTTCGTCTATCTGAAGCGCCAGATACCCCCCGACACCGCGGAGCGTGTCGCCGAGCTGGAACTGCCGGGCGTCTACCAGTTGCAGGAATTCCGCCGTTACTACCCCGCCGGAGAGGCGAGCGCCCACGTGCTGGGGTTCACCGGCGCGGACGACAGGGGCCAGGAGGGCGTGGAACTCGCCTTCCAGTCGCGCCTGGCCGGGGTCGCGGGCAGCCGTCGCGTGATCCGCGACCGCAGGGGCCGCATCGTCGAGGACCTGGAGTCGATCCGCATCGCGCAGGACGGCGAGGACCTCGTGCTCGCGCTGGACGCGAAGATCCAGAGTCTTGCCTACACGCAGTTGAAAACCGCGGTCGCCCAGAACCGGGCCAGGGCCGGCGGCATCGTGGTGCTCGACGTCGAAAACGGCGAGGTGCTGGCGCTCGCGAGCCTTCCCTCCTACAACCCGAACAACCGCGCCGAGCTCGCCGGCGCGCAGCTGCGCAACCGGGTGCTGACCGACAGCTTCGAGCCCGGCTCCACCCTGAAGCCCTTTACCGTGGCGCTGGCGCTGGAGCTCAAGCGGGTGACGCCGCAGACACAGGTGCAGACCGCGCCGGGCCGGCTCTCCATCGGGCGCGCCACCATCAGCGACGCCCATCCGTTGGGCACGCTGAGCGTGTCGCAGGTGAGCCAGAAGTCGAGCAACGTCGGCACCGCGAAGATCGGGCTCGGCATGGAGCCCGAGCAGATGTGGGACATGTTCTCGCGCGCCGGCTTTGGCGCGGCGCCCGCGGTGCCGTTTCCGGGCGCGGTGGGAGGACGCCTGCGCCCGGCGGCGAGCTGGCGGCCGATCGAGCAGGCGACCATGGCCTACGGCTACGGCATCTCGGTGTCGCTGTTCCAGCTCGCGCAGGCGTACTCGATATTCGCGCGCGACGGCGAAAGGATCGAGTTCTCCTTCCTGCGCAGCGGCGCGCCGGCCGCCGGGCGCGCGGTGATCTCGCCGCAGACCGCGCGCGAGGTGCGCGCCATGCTCGAGGCCGCGGCCGGACCGGGTGGCACCGCGCCCAAGGCGCGTATCGCGGGCTACCGGGTGGCCGGCAAGACCGGAACCGCCCACAAGCAGGAGGGCGGCGGCTACGCCCAGCGCAAGTACCGCTCCTCGTTCGTGGGTTTCGCGCCCGCCAGCCGCCCGCGGCTGATCGTCGCGGTGATGATCGATGAACCGTCGAACGGCAAGCACTTCGGCGGCGAGGTCGCCGCGCCCGTGTTCGCCTCGGTGATGGAAGGGGCGCTGCGCATGCTGGGCGTCGCCCCCGATGGGCCGCTGAAACCGGTGGAGCTGCCGCCGGATGCCGCACCGGTCCAGGAAAGCACGTAACGGGCGGCCGCGCAGGGTAGTGACGCGTAGGTGACAGGGTGGTGACGGGTACGTGAAAAGGGATACGCCGATCGCAATGCCGGTGCGCAAGGGGTTGGGTGAGCCGCTGAGCGGCCAGGCTCAGGACATACTGCGACGCCTGCGGGCGGAGGGCGTCGCGGCGGCCTCGCTCGCCGCCGACAGCCGCGCGCTCTCGCCGGGCGATGTGTTTCTCGCCTGCCCCGGCGCGCGCGCCGACGCGCGCTCGCACATCCCCGAGGCGATCGAGCGCGGCGCCGCCGCGGTGCTCTGGGAGCGCTCCGGTTTCGAGTGGAACCCCGAATGGCGCCTGCCCAACGTCGCGGTGGAGGGTCTGCGCGCACTGGCAGGCTTCATCGCGCACGAAGTCTACGGGCGCCCTTCCGAGCGGCTCTGGACGATAGGGGTCACGGGCACCAACGGCAAGACCTCCTGCAGCCACTGGATCGCGCAGGGCTGCGGCCTCGCCGGCGCGCGCACTGCGGTGATCGGCACGCTGGGTACGGGCTTTCCGGCGCTGCCCGGCGGGGTCGCGGCGGCGATGCGCGAGAGCGAGCGCACCACGCCCGATGCGGTGGAACTGCACCGCTCGCTCGCCGGCCTGCTGCGCGAGGGCGCGCAAGGGGTGGCGATGGAGGTCTCCTCCATCGGCCTGGACCAGGGGCGCGCGAACGGCATCGCTTTCGGCGCGGCGCTGTTCACCAACCTGTCGCGCGACCATCTCGACTACCACGGGACGATGGAGGCGTACGCGCGCGCCAAGCAGCGCCTGTTCGAGTCGCCGGGCCTTGCGCACGCGGTGCTCAACATGGACGACGTGCTGGGGGTGCAGATCGCGCGCTTGCTCGCCGGCAGCGGCGTGCACCGCATCGGCTACAGCCTGCAGGAGGGGGCCGCGGCGCGCTCCGGCGTGGACTCGTATCTGGAGGCGCACTCGCTCGCGGTCTCGGCGCGCGGCATCGAATTCCGCGCGCGCACTTCCTGGGGCGAGGCGCCGGTGCAGAGCGCCCTCATCGGCCGCTACAACGTGGCCAACCTGCTGGGCGTGCTGGGGACGATGCTCGCCTCGGGCGTGCCCTTCGGTGAGGCCGCGGCGGCGATCGAGCGCCTGGAGCCGGTGGCCGGGCGCATGCAGCGCCTCGGCGGCGGCGGCAGGCCGCTGGTGGTGGTGGACTATGCCCACAGCCCGGACGCGCTGGAGCAGGCGCTGGTCGCCCTGGGGGACGTGGCGCGCGCATGCGGCGGGCGCCTGGTGGCGCTGTTCGGCTGCGGCGGAGAGCGCGACCGCGGCAAGCGCGAAATGATGGGCGCGGTCGCCTCGCGGCACGCCGACGCGATCGTGATCACCAGCGACAACCCGCGCGGCGAGCCGCCCGAGGACATCATCGCCGAGGTGGCGCGCGGGGTGCGCATTCCCTACGAGTCCGTGCTCGAGCGCGGCGAGGCGATACGGCGCGCGCTGCGCTCGGCCGGCCCGCGGGACGTGGTGCTGCTGGCCGGCAAGGGCCACGAGAACTACCAGGAGATCGCCGGACGGCGCCTGCCGTTCTCGGACCTGGAGGCCGCGCGCCTGGCGCTGGAGGACTGGCGGGAATGAGCCCGATGATGCGGCTCGCGGAAGCGGCGCGCGCGATCGGCGCGCAAGTATGCGGCGAGGATGCGGCGTTCGCCTCGGTGTCCACCGACACGCGCACGCTCGGCGCCGGGGCGCTGTTTGTCGCGCTGCGCGGCGAGCGTTTCGACGGCCACGCCTTCCTCGCCCAGGCGCGCGCAGCGGGCGCGGCCGCCGCCCTGGTGGCGCGCGATGCCGCCGGCCTGGACAAGGCCGGCCTGCCGCTGCTCGCCGCGACCGACACGCGCGCGGCCCTGGGGGCGCTCGCGCGTGCCTGGCGCGGCCGTTTCGCGCTGCCGCTGGTCGCCGTGGCCGGCTCCAACGGCAAGACCACGGTGAAGGAGATGATCGCGGCGGTGCTGCGCCGCCACTTCGGCGAGGGGCATGCGCTCGCGACCGAGGGCAACCTCAACAACGAAGTCGGCCTGCCGCTCACGCTGCTGCGCCTGGCGGCCGGGCAGCGCGCGGCAGTGGTCGAGATCGGGATGAATCACCCGGGCGAGACCGCGCGCCTGGCGGCGATCGCCGCCCCCACCATCGGCCTGGTGAACAACGCCCAGCGCGAGCACCAGGAGTTCATGGAAAACACCGAGGCGGTGGCGCGCGAACACGCCGCGCTCATCGAGGCCCTGCCGCCCGGCGGCGTGGCGGTGCTCAACGCCGACGACCCGTTCGCGCCGCTGTGGCGCGAGGCGGCCCGGCGCTCGGGCGCGCGAGTGCGTGACTTCGGCATCGAGAATCCGGCGGCGGTGGGTGCGCGCCTGCGCCCCGCGGGTCACGGCAGCGAGATCGCCATCGCCGCGCCCGAGGGCGAGGCGCGCTTCGCGCTCGCGCTGCCCGGCCTGCACCACGCGCGCAACGCCGCGGCGGCGGCCGCCGCCGCGACCGCGGCGGGCGCGAGCCTGCGCTCGGTGGCGGAGGCGCTCGGCGGCTTCGCCGGGGTCACCGGCCGCTCGCAGCGCTGCATCGCCGCGGGCGGCGCCGCCCTCATCGACGACACCTACAACGCCAACCCGGACTCGGTGCGCGCGGCGATCGAGGTGCTGGCCGGCTGCCACGGCCCGACGGTGCTGGTGCTGGGCGACATGGGCGAGGTCGGGCGGCGCGGCCCGGCGTTCCACCGCGAGGCCGGGGCGTTCGCGCGCGCCTCGGGCGTGGGGGCGCTGCTCGCCCTGGGCGAGCTGTCGCGCCTGGCCGTCGAGGCGTTCGGCGCCGGCGCGCGCCACGCCGCCGGCATCGAAGAGCTCATCGGTTGGGCGCGCGCCCAGGACCGGCCCGGTGCGACGCTGCTGGTGAAGGGCTCGCGCTTCATGCGCATGGAGCGGGTGGTCGCGGCGCTTGCCGCGCGCCCGGCCGCGCAGCCGCGGGAGGGGGCGCACTGATGCTGCACGCGCTCGCCGAGTGGCTCTCGCAGGACATACGCGCGTTCAACGTGTTCGGCTACATCACCCTGCGCGCGGTGCTGGCGGCGCTCACCGCGCTGGCGATCTCGCTGCTGGCCGGTCCGGCGGTGATCCGCAAGCTCACCAGCTACAAGATCGGCCAGTCGGTGCGCGCGGACGGCCCGCAGTCGCACCTCGCCAAGGCCGGCACCCCGACCATGGGCGGGGCGCTGGTACTCATCGCCATCCTGATCACCACGCTGTTGTGGGCGGACCTCGGCAACCGTTTCGTGTGGGCGGTGCTCGTGGTCACCTTCGGCTTCGGCGTCATCGGCTGGGTGGACGACTACCGCAAAGTGGTTCACGGCAACCCGAAAGGACTGCCGGCGCGCTCGAAGTTCCTGTGGCAGTCGCTGGTGGGTCTGGCCGCGGCGATCTACCTTGCCTTCGCGGTCTCGGCGCAGGGCAACGCGCAGGCGCTGGACCTGTTCCTCGCCTGGGCGCGAACCGGGTTCGACATGAACCTGCCGCCCAAGGCGGATCTGATCGTTCCGTTCTTCAAGAACGTTGCCTACCCGCTGGGCGTGTGGGGGTTCATCGTGCTGACCTACCTGGTGATCGTGGGCAGCTCCAACGCGGTGAACCTGACCGACGGCCTGGACGGACTGGCGATCATGCCGGCGGTGATGGTGGGCGCGGCGCTGGGCATCTTCGCCTACGTGGTCGGCAACAGCGTGTACTCGAGGTACTTGCTGTTTCCCTACATCCCGGGCGCGGGGGAGTTGCTGGTGTTCTGCGCCGCCCTCGCCGGCGCGGGCCTGGGCTTCCTGTGGTTCAACGCCTACCCGGCCGAGGTCTTCATGGGCGACGTGGGCGCGCTCGCCCTGGGGGCCGCGCTCGGGACGGTCGCGGTGATCGTGCGCCAGGAGGTCGTGCTGTTCATCATGGGCGGCGTGTTCGTGGCCGAGACCCTGTCGGTCATGGCGCAGGTGGCGTGGTTCAAGTACACCAAGCGCCGCTACGGCGAGGGGCGCCGCATCCTGCGCATGGCGCCGCTGCACCATCACTTCGAGCAGGAGGGCTGGAAGGAGACGCAGGTGGTGGTCCGCTTCTGGATTGTCTCCATGATGCTGGTGCTGTTCGGTCTTTCGACCTTGAAGCTGCGGTGAGCGGACCGGGGACTCGATGAACGGCGCGGCGAACTTCGAGGGCAGGCGGGCGCTGGTGCTCGGGCTGGGCGAGACCGGCGTGTCGATGGCCGGGTGGCTCGCGCGGCGCGGCGCGCGCGTCGAGGCGGCCGACACGCGCGCCGATCCGCCCGGGCTGCGCGCGCTGACCGCCCTGCTGCCCGCCGCCGCGGTGCGCCTGGGCGCTTTCACTGGAGAACTGTTCGCGGGCGTTGACCTCGTGGCCATCAGCCCCGGCGTGCCGCGCTCGCAGGCCGAGGTCGCGCGCGCCGCGGCTCGCGGCGTCCCGGTGCTGGGCGATATCGAACTGTTCGCGCAGGAGTTGTCGGCCGCGTCCGGTGCGGCGCAGCGAGCGCCCCGGGTGCTGGCGATCACCGGCACCAACGGCAAGAGCACGGTCACCGCCCTGTGCGGCGAGCTGTGCCGCGCCGCCGGGATGGACGCCGAGGTCGCCGGCAACATCGGGCCGGCGGTGCTGGACGCCTGGGAGCGCCGCCGCGCAGGCGGCCGCATGCCCCAGGTCTGGGTGCTGGAACTCTCCAGCTTCCAGCTGGAATCGACCTTCTCGCTCGCACCCGACGCGGCGACGGTGCTCAACCTGAGCGACGATCACCTCGACCGCTATGCGGGCATCGAGGAGTACGCCGCGGCCAAGGCCCGCATCTTCGATCGCGGCGGCGTGCAGGTGCTCAACCGCGACGACCCGCGCTCGCTCGCCATGGCGCGCGCCGAGCGTGTGGCGAGAAGCTTCGGGCTGGACGCGCCGCCGGAGCCCGAGGATTTCGGCGTGCTGGAGTTCTCGGGCGACGCGTGGCTTGTCCAGGGCGAGACGCCGGTGCTCGCGGCGCGCGAGCTTGCCATCGCCGGCTGGCACAACGCGGCGAACGCGCTCGCGGCGCTCGCGCTCGCCCGCAGTCTGGCGCTGCCGCTCGCGCCGATGCTGCCCGCGCTGCGCGGGTTCCGCGGGTTGCCGCACCGCGTCGAACTGGTGGGGTCGCAGGCCGGGGTGCGCTACTACGACGATTCCAAGGGCACCAACGTCGGCGCGACGGTGGCGGCGATCGAGGGCTTCGCCCGCGGCGGCGGCAAGGTGGTCCTGATCGCCGGCGGCGACGGCAAGGGGCAGGACTTCGCGCCGCTCGCCGCGCCGATCGAGCGCTCGGTGCGCTGCCTGGTGCTGATCGGGCGCGACGCGCCGCTCATCGAGCACGCCGTGGCCGGCCGCTCGGTGGCGGTGGTGCGCGTTGCGGACATGCCGCACGCGGTCCAGGCGGCGGCGCGCGCCGCGCGCGCCGGGGACGCGGTGCTGCTCTCGCCCGCGTGCGCGAGCTTCGACATGTTCCGCGATTACCGGGAGCGCGGCGACGCATTCCGCGCCGCGGTGGAGGGCCTCGAGCATGCGCGCCTGGCCTAGCCGCGACGTGCGCGGCGCGGACGCCGGGTACGACGCCGGCCTTCTCTGGTCGGTGCTGCTGCTGCTCGCCGGCGGACTGGTGATGGTCTATTCATCCTCGATCGCCACTGCCGAGGCGAGCCGCTTCACCTCGGGTCAGGCCGGCCACTTCCTGGTGCGCCACGCCGGCTTCCTGCTGGTTTCGCTGGTCGCGGCGGCGGCCGCCTTCCAGGTCCCGGTCCAGGCCTGGCAGCGCGCGGCGCCGTGGATGTTCCTGTGCGGCGTGGCGCTGCTCGTGCTGGTGCTGGTGCCCGGAATCGGACGCGACGTGAATGGCGCGCGGCGCTGGTTGTCCCTCGGCGGGGCGAGCCTGCAGCCCTCCGAGCTGATGAAGCTCGCCGCAGTGCTGTACGCGGCCGACTACACCGCGCGCAAGTCGGCGCTGCTGCGCAGTTTCCGGCGCGGGCTGCTGCCGATGCTGTGCGTGATGATGCTGGTGGGCGGGCTGCTGCTGCACGAACCCGACTTCGGCGCCTTCGTGGTGATCGCGTGCATCGCCATGGGGATCCTGTTCCTCGGCGGCATGAACCTGCGATGGTTCCTGGGCCTGGCCGTGCTGCTCGCCGCGGGCTTCGCGGCGCTGGTGGTGACCTCGCCCTACCGGCTGCAGCGCATCTTCGGCTTCATGGATCCCTGGGCCGACCCGCTGGGACGCGGCTACCAGCTCTCGCACGCGCTGATCGCCTTCGGCCGCGGCGAATGGCTGGGCGTCGGGCTGGGTGCGAGCGTCGAGAAGCTGCTGTACCTGCCGGAGGCGCACACCGACTTCCTGCTGGCGGTCATCGGCGAGGAGCTGGGATTCGCCGGCGTGGCGGTGGTGATCGCGCTGTTCGTCTGGTTGGTGATGCGCGGCTTCGCCATCGGGCGGCTGGCGGTGGTGCTGGAGCGCCCGTTCGCGGCACTCGCCGCGCAGGGCATCGCGCTGTGGATCGGCGCGCAGGCGCTGATCAACATGGGCGTCAACCTCGGGGTCCTGCCCACGAAGGGCCTGACGCTGCCGCTGATGAGCTACGGCGGCAGCGGGCTGCTGGCGAACTGCATCGCACTGGCGATCCTGATGCGCATCGACTGGGAGACGCGGCAGATGATGCGCAGGCATCCTTCATGAAGCCGCGAGCCAGGCGCTCGGGCGGCGGGGAGGCGCGATGCCGGCGCGCACGCTCATGATCATGGCCGGGGGCACCGGAGGGCACGTGTTCCCGGCGCTGGCGGTGGCCGAGCGGCTGCGCGCGAGCGGCTGGCGCATCGTCTGGCTGGGCAGCCGCGCCGGCATGGAGGCGCGGCTGGTCGCATCCCGGGGCTACCCGATGGCCTACGCCGACTTCGCCGGCCTGCGCGGCGGCGGTGTCGCGGCCTGGGCGCTGCTGCCGCTGCGCCTGGTGCGCGCGCTGTGGCAGGCGGCGGCCGCGATCTTCACGCATCGTCCCGACGTGCTGCTCGGCATGGGCGGTTTCCAGTCGTTTCCGGGCGCGGCGGTGGCGGTGCTGCTGCGACGCCCGCTCGCCATCCACGAGCAGAACGCGGTGGCGGGCCTGGCGAACCGCGTGCTCGCGCGCTTCGCCGCGCGCGTGCTGGCCGGCTTTCCCGGGGCGCTCGCCGGCGCGGCCGCCGTGGGCAACCCGGTTCGCGCCGAGATCGCTTGCCTGCCCGCGCCCAAGGAGCGCTACGCGGGGCGCAGCGGCCCGCTGCGGCTGCTCGCGATCGGGGGCAGCCGCGGGGCGCAGGCGCTCAACGAGGTGATGCCCGCCGCGCTCGCGGCGCTTCCGGCCGGCTCGCGCGCGCGCGTGCGCCACCAGTCAGGCGCCGGGCGCGCGGCGGCGCTCGCGGCGGCGTACCGGGCCGCGGGCATCGAGGCCGAGGTCGAGGAGTTCGTGGACGACATGGCCGGCGCCTACCGCGACGCCGACCTGGTGGTGTGCCGTGCCGGCGCGGCCACGGTCGCCGAGCTGGCCGCGGCCGGCGTGGCGAGCGTGCTGGTTCCCTATCCCCACGCGGTGGACGACCACCAGAGCGCCAACGCACGCTACCTGTCGCAGGCGCAGGCGGCCATCCTGCTGCCGCAGGGCGAGTTCACACCCGCGCGACTGGCGCAGATTCTCCGCGGTCTCGACCGCGAGACGCTGCTGGCGATGGCGGCGCGGGCGCGCGCACGGGCGAAGCCGGATGCGACCGAGGCGCTCGCCCGGGCCTGCATGGAACTCGCGCCGTGAAGCACAAGGTCAAACGCATCCACTTCGTCGAGGAAAGACCCGCAGCGCCAAGGCGCTGCTCGGGGGCGGCAAGCCGCCAATGCCGGCGAGACCGCGCATGAAGCACAAGGTCAAGCATATCCACTTCGTCGGCATTGGAGGCTCCGGCATGTCCGGTATCGCCGAGGTGCTGCTCAACCTGGGCTACCAGGTGAGCGGCTCGGATGTCGCGGCGGGCCAGGCGACCGAACGGCTTGCGGCGCTGGGCGCGAAGGTGGCGCTGGGGCACGGCGAGCACAACGTCGCCGGCGCCGACGCGGTGGTGGTGTCCACCGCGGTGGGTTCGGACAACCCGGAGGTGCGCGCGGCGCGCGCGCGCCGCATCCCTGTGGTGCCGCGCGCGCTGATGCTCGCCGAGCTGATGCGGCTCAGGCAGGGCATCGCGGTGGCCGGCACGCACGGCAAGACCACCACCACCAGCCTGGTGGCGAGCGTGCTCGCCGAGGGCGGACTGGATCCCACTTTCGTGATCGGCGGCCGGCTCACGGCCTCGGCCTCCAACGCGCGCCTGGGCGCGGGCGAATTCATCGTGGTGGAGGCCGACGAGTCGGACGCCTCCTTCCTGCACCTGCAGCCGGTCATGGCGGTGGTGACCAGCATCGACGCCGATCACATGGAGACCTACCAGCACGACTTCGCGCGGCTGAAGAAGGCCTTCGTGGATTTCCTCCAGAACCTGCCTTTCTACGGCAGCGCGATCCTGTGCGCCGACGACGCCAACGTGCGCGAGATCCTGCCGTTCGTCTCCAAGCCGGTCATCACCTACGGGCTGCGCGAGGACGCCATGGTCAGGGCGGTGGACGTGGTGGATGGCGAGCGCATGCGCTTTCGCGTCTTGCGCGAGGAGGCGCCGCCGCTCGAGGTGTCGCTCAATCTGCCCGGGCGCCACAACGTGCAGAACGCGCTGGCGGCGATCGCGGTGGCGGGCGAACTGGACGTGGCGGACGAGGCGCTCGCCGCCGCGCTCGCGAAGTTCCGCGGCGTGGGAAGGCGCTTCCAGCGCTGGGGCGAGATCGATCTGCCGGGCGCGCGCGGGCGCTTCACCCTGGTGGACGACTACGGGCATCACCCGGCGGAGATGCGCGCCACGCTCGAGGCGGCTCGCGGCGCCTTTCGCGGCCGGCGCGTGGTGCTCGCCTTCCAGCCGCATCGCTACAGCCGCACGCGCGACCTGTTCGAGGATTTCGTGCGGGTGCTCTGCGAGGCGGATGCGCTGTTGCTCACCGAGGTCTACCCCGCGGGCGAGGCGCCGATCGTCGCCGCCGACGGCCGCTCGCTCGCCCGCGCGGTGCGCGTTGCCGGCCGCGTCGAGCCGGTGTTCGTCGAACGCGTTGCCGAGTTGCCCGAGGCGATCCTGAACACCGCCGCCGACGGCGACGTGGTGGTGACCATGGGCGCCGGCTCGATCGGCACGGTGCCGGCGCTCCTCGGGAAGGCGGTCGCGTGAACATGGTCGAGCCGCTCTCATTCTCGAGCGCGGGGCTGCGCGGCCGGCTGTTCGAGAACGAGCCGATGGCCAGACACGTGTCCTGGCGCGCCGGCGGCGCGGCCGAGCGCGCTTACGCACCGGCCGACCTCCAGGACCTGGCCGCGTTTCTGCGCGCGCTGCCGAGTGCGGAGCCGGTGTGTTTCGTCGGCCTGGGCAGCAACCTGCTGGTGCGCGACGGCGGCCTGCGCGGCACCGCGGTGCTGCTGCACTCGCCGCACGCGGCGATCGAGTCCGGCCAGAGCGGGGAGGCAGGCTCGCTGCGCGCCGCGGCGGGCGCCGCCTGCCCGAAGCTCGCGCGCATCGCCGCCAACCGTGGCCTGGAAGGTGCGGAGTTTCTCGCCGGTATTCCCGGTACGGTGGGCGGCGCGCTCGCGATGAACGCGGGCTGCTACGGATCGCAGACCTGGGAGTTCGTCCGCGATGTCACCACCATCGACCGCCGGGGCGTGCTGCGCGAGCGCACGCCGGCGGCCTTCGAGATCGGCTATCGCCACGTCGCGCTGCGCGCTGCCGCGCGCCTGGGTGAGGACGAATGGTTCGTCGCGGCGCGCTTCGTGTTCCCCGCGGGGGACGGGGCGCGCGCGCGCCGGCGCATCCGCGAGCTGCTCGCCCGGCGGGTCGCGACCCAGCCCCTCGCCCTGCCCAACGCGGGCTCGGTATTCCGCAATCCGCCGGGGGACCATGCTGCGCGCCTGATCGAGGCCTGCGGTTTGAAGGGGCACTCGATCGGCGGGGCGCGCGTCTCCGAGAAGCACGCCAACTTCATCGTCAACCCGGAACGCCGCGCGCTCGCGGCCGACATCGAAGCGCTGATCGTCTTGGTCCGGGACGCGGTGCAGCGGCGCTTCGGCGTGGCGCTGGTGCCCGAGGTGCGCATCGTGGGGGACGCGGTGCATGGCGCCGGGGTGGACGCGGTGCATGGCGCCGGGGTGGACGCGGCGCGCGGCGCCGGGGTGGACGCGGCGCGCGGCGCCGGGGTGGACGCGGCGCATGGCGCCGGTGTGAAAGCGGCGCGCGGCGCCGGGGGCGATCCGGCCGCCGGCGCAGAGCAAGCAGGGGAGCGAAGCGGTGAGTGAGGACTTCGGCAAGGTCGCTGTGATGTTCGGCGGGCGCTCGGCCGAGCGAGACGTGTCGCTGCGGAGCGGAGCGATGGTGCTCGCGGCGCTGCGCGAGGAGGGGGGCGACGCGCATGCCTTCGATCCCGCAAGGCGGCCGGTCGACGACCTCGCCCGCGAGGGTTTCGCGCGCGTGTTCATCGCCCTGCACGGGCGCTGGGGCGAGGACGGCACCATACAGGGCGCGCTCGAGCTGCTGGGCATCGCCTACACCGGCTCGGGCGTGCTGGCGAGCGCGCTCGCCATGGACAAGTGGCGCGCCAAGCTCCTGTGGGGCGCCTGCGGCATCGCGACGCCACCCGCGGAACCGCTGCGCGCCGACAGCGATTTCGCGGCGCTCGCCGGCCGACTCGGGCTGCCGATCATGGTGAAGCCGGCGAACGAGGGCTCCTCCATCGGCATGAGCAAGGTGCGCGCGGCGCACCATCTCCCGCAGGCCCATGAGCAGGCGGCCTGCTACGACAGCGCGGTGATCGCCGAGCGGTTCGTCGATGGGGTGGAGCTGACCGCGGCGATCATCGGCGACACCCCGCTGCCGCTGATACGCCTGGAGACGCCGCGCGACTTCTACGACTACGAGGCGAAGTACCACGCGAACGACACCCGCTACCTCATCCCCTGCGGGCTGCCGCCCGAGGCCGAGCGCAGCATCCAGCGCGAGGCGCGGCGCGCCGACCAGGCGCTGGGCTGCCGCGGCTGGGGCCGGGTGGACCTGATGCTCGACCGGAGCGGGCGCGCCTGGTTCCTGGAGGTCAATACGGCGCCCGGGATGACCGACCACTCGCTGGTGCCGATGGCGGCGCGCCACGCCGGCATCTCCTACGCCGAGCTGTGCCTGCGCATCCTGCGCGAGGCGCGGCATTCGGGACCGCCGACGGGCGGGGACGGCGCGGGGGAGGGTCGCTGAGATGTGGAACAGCGTGCGTGCGCTGAATCTCGCCGCCAACGGCCTGTACGTGCTGGCGGCGCTGGCCGCCGCGGGCTACGCGCTGCACGCCCTGGTGGTCTCGCCCGCGTTTCCGCTGCGTTCGATCCGGGTGGACGGCGAACTTGGGCACGTGACGCGCGCGCAGGTGGTGCAAGCGCTCCAGGGCCGGGTGCGAGGCACCTTCTTCACGGTGGACCTTGCGGTGCTGCGGCGCTGCTTCGAGGCGATCCCCTGGGTGCGCCGCGCCGAAGTCCGGCGGGTGTGGCCGGATCGCATCGAGGTCCGGCTCGTGGAGAACGTGGCGCTCGCGCGCTGGGGGCAACCGGGCGCGGGTACGCTGCTGAACGGCGCGGGCGAGGTGTTCGCGGCCGACACCGAAGCCGATCTGCCCCGCCTCGCGGGGCCGGCCGGCAGCGAGCGCGAGGTGCTCGCGCGCTACGCGGAGTTCTCCCGCCTGCTTGCGCCGCTGTCGCTCGCGCCCGTGGCGGTGTCGCTGTCGCAGCGCCACGCCTGGCGGCTGCGCCTGTCCAACGGCATCGCGCTCGAGCTGGGCCGCGACCAGGGCGCGCAGCGGGCCGAGGAGCGCCTCGAGCGCTTCGTGCAGGCGTATCCCGCGACCATCGCGAGGATGGCCCGCGCACCGGGCGCACCCGAGCTGCGCGTGGACCTGCGCTATCCGAACGGGTTCGCGCTGCGCCTGCCGCAGCCGCAGCGCGCGCGCGAGGCGGGCGCCGCGCGCCCGCGGGTCTAGGAAGTCGCGCGGCCATGCGGGGCGAGAGCAAGAACCTGGTCGTCGGGCTGGACATCGGCACCTCCAAAGTGGTGGCCACGGTGGCTGAACTCACCCCCGAGGGACGCATCGAGATCGTCGGGATGGGCAGTCACGAGTCACGCGGCCTGAAGAAGGGCATGGTGGTCAACATCGAGTCCACGGTGAGCGCCATCCAGCGAACGCTCGAAGAAGCCGAGCTGATGGCCG
>JADLDQ010000086.1 GCA_020846575.1 Burkholderiales bacterium | reverse complement strand
TCACCAACCCCAGCGGCGGCGCCTGCGCCGCCGACGGCGGTCCGATGCGCTGCCTGAACGTGCTGGTCTCCCCGGGCGGGCAGATCAAGATGTGCGACCCGGCGGTCGCCGCCACCGGGGACACGCGCAGGTGTTGAGAGGGATCGCCATGACTTCGCAACCGGCTCGCGCACAGCAGGGCATGATCCTGATCGAGGCGCTGATCGGGATCCTGATCTTCTCGATGGGTATCCTCGCCCTGATCGCGATGCAGGCCTCGGCGATCTCCGCCCAGGCCGACGCGCAGTACCGCATCGAAGCCGCGAATTTCGCCGACCGCATCCTGGGCGAGATCTGGCTCAACGTGGACCGCAGTTCCACCGCGAACCTTCAGACTTCCCTGGGCACGTTCGCCCACCGCACCACCACCACGGGCCCGTGCAATTTCGGCGGCGCGGCCTCGAGCAACACCGCGGTGACCGGCTGGGTCAACGACGTCACCGCCAGCACCGGCCTTCCCGGTTCGAGTGCGGCCATGCAGCAGATCCTGGTGAATACCGGCACCTTCAACCAGGTGATCATCACCGTGTGCTGGCGCGCACCCAACGACCCGGTCGCGCGGCAGCACCTGGTGATTTCGAACGTCAATTGAGCGCGACCGCCATGGGACCTCAGCACACTCACCCCGCCGGACCGCAGCGCGGCATGAGCCTGATCGAAGTCATGGTCGGCGTCCTGATCGGCATGATCGGCATCGTCGTGATATTCCAGGTGCTGCAGATATCGGAGGAGCGCAAGCGCACCACCGGCGCGGGCAGCGACGCCCAGATCGCCGGCTCGATCGGCATGTACAACCTGGAGCGCGACCTTCGCCACGGCGGCTACGGTTTCAGCACGGCGGCACAGATGGGCTGCGCCGTCGTCGCCTACGACGCGCTGCGCTCGACCCCGAACTGGAGCTTCACGCTCGCGCCGATCGTCATTGCGGACGGTGCATCGGGGGCGCCGGATACGCTCACCGTGCTGCGCGGCAACTCCAACGTATTCGTCGCCTCCCAGACCTTCAACATGGCCACCGGCACGTCGAACTACACCCAGGGACGCACCGGCTTCAGGCCCGGGGACCGCGTCGTGCTCGCCAACGCAGTGCCGGCCTGCACCCTGGTCGAGATCACCGGGACCGCCAACCCGGACGGCGCATCCATCGACCACGCCACGGGCGGGTACACGAACTACCTCGGTCAGGGCGTGACCGCGCGCTACAACGACCCCGGCGGCGCGGCGATCGCGAGCGGCACCGGCTTTCTCTACAACCTGGGCCCCGGTCCCCAGCTCAATGTCTGGCAGATCGCGGGCAATCGCCGGCTCACGGTCACCAACGACATGCAGTGGGTCGGCGCGGCCGGCACCGCGGTGGAGGTCGCCGACGGGGTCATCGATCTCCAGGCGCAGTACGGGGTCGACGCCAACAACGACGAGATGGTCGGCAGCGGCGAATGGACCAACGCCACACCCGGCAACTGGGCCAACCTGCTGGCCGTGCGCGTGGCGATCCTCGCCCGCAGCCAGCAGTACGAGCGGCCCCTGTCGACGTCTCCCTGCAGCGGGGTCACGCAGGCCGCCACCGCCTGGGCGGGGGGTTCGTTCGTCATGCGCAACGTGGACGGCACCGCGGACACGACGCCGTGTGACGCCAACGACTGGCGCAACTACCGCTACCGTGTATACGAGGTGGTGATTCCGTTCCGCAACATGATCTGGGGCACCGAATGAAGACGCTCGCCGCGCCAAGTCCAATGCCGCACCCGCGCCGCGGGCGCCGCGCCGGTTCGCCGAGGGGCGAGCGGGGCGTGGTGCTGTTCATCGCGCTCATCGTTCTGGTCGCGATGACGCTCGCCGGACTGGCCATGTACCGCTCGGTCGGAACCGGCGTGGTGATCGCCGGCAACCTCACCTTCAAGCAGGCGGCGACCGCCGCGGGCGACCGGGGCCTGGAAGCCGGCCGCGCCTGGCTGGTCTCGATGTCCGCCGGCACGCTCCAGAACAACACCGTGCCGGGCTACTACGCCGACTGGGGCAGCACCTTCAACCCGGCCAGCTTCGACTGGAACAGCAACGGGCTCCTGGTCATCAACAACGACGGCGCCGGAAACGAGATCCGCTACGTGATCCACCGGCTGTGTTCGCTCGCCGGCGCTTCGGTCAACGCGCCCAACCAGAACTGCGTCACCGTGGTGGCCGGCAGCGCCGGCGGCTCCAAGGGCGGCGGTTCCTACGGTGTGCTGCCGCTCAGCAACACCATCCAGCCCTATTACCGGGTCACGGCGCGCGCCCTCGGGCCGAAGAATACGGTGAGCTACGTGCAGAGCATCATGTACTGATGCATGGAGATGCCATGAGAATCCGCCTCGTCCTCGAGCACACGATCCGCTCGCTGCTGGCCGCGTGCGCAGCCCTCGCGTGCGGGCCGGCGCTCGCCGCCCTCACGGACGTCTCGACCGTGCCGCTCGCCAGCGCCTCGGAGATCCTGGTCAAGCCGAACATCCTCCTGATCCTCGACAACTCCGGTTCGATGGAGAGCCTGTTCATGCCCGACGACGTCAGCTCCGACACGGGGAGGACGGGTTTCCGCAACAGCCAGTGCAACACCATGTACTACAACCCCGCGACCACCTACGCGTTGCCCAAGAACGCCGACGGCACGGACTTCGCGGCCGCCACCTTCACCTCGGCCAAGACCAACGGCTACAACGCCGCGTCGTCCTCGACCAATCTGTCCACGTCCTTCAAGGCCCATTCCAGCGACACCGCGCAGGCGGCGTACTACTGGGTGCTCACCGGCGGGGCGGCGCTCACGCCCCACCAGGGCGCCTGCCTGGACGCTATCGCGAGCAGCGCCACGACCTCGATCGCGGCGACCGGCGGGGGCACCTGGGACAAGGTGACGGTCAGCGCCACCTCGGGGCCCGGCGCGAGCGACGAGCGCGTTAATTTCGCCAACTGGTACAGCTACTACCGCACCCGGATGATGATGATGAAGGCGGCCGTCAGCCGCGTCTTCGCCGGGGTGAGCGACAGCTACCGCGTGGGCTTCCTCGTGATCGAGCCCTACGCCTCCGTCGAGTCGAGCGAGTTCGTTCCGATCGCGGATTTCGACGCGACGCAGAAGACGACCTGGTTCTCCACGCTGTTCAGCCAGGTGGGCGTGAGCTACACGCCCCTGCGCCGCGCGCTGTCGCGGGCCGGGCGCTACTTCGCGGGCGTGCAGGACGGCATCAACTCCGGCATGAGCGACGACCCGGTGCAGTATTCCTGCCAGCAGAACTTCGCCATTCTCACCACCGACGGCTACTGGAACAGCTCGGCCGGCCAGAAGATCGACGGCAGCGCCATGGACAACCAGGACGGCGACATCGCGATCACCCCGCCGCCCCTGTACGACGGCACGCTGGACAGCATCACCGACACCACCGTGTCGAGGCAGTACAGCTTCGGCGGGTTCTTCTGCGGCTTCAACAAGAAGCGCATCTACTACACGGACACGACCACCCGGACCGTCACCACCTACAGCGCCGGCGGCAGCGTCGTGAGCGGCCCCACGACGACGACCACGGTCTCCGGGCCGCAGCTCTACAGCGCGACCTGCTACACCATCGTCAATCCCGCCAACCCGGTGCCCAACCCGCTCAACCTCGCGAGCAACCCGGTGGTCACCTTCACCCCCGGCGTGGCCGGCACCTCCGGCGGCAGCAGCGGATCGCTCGCCGACGTCGCGCAGTACTACTACCGCGGCCCGTACGACCGGGGCAACGGCCTTTTCTCACTCCGGCAGGCGGGATCGACCGGCGCCCTGGGAACCGATGTGGGCACCGAGTGCAACGTGCCCGGCATCGGCCTGGGGGTCGAGGCCGACAACAATCCCTGCCAGCACATGACCACCTTCACGCTCGGCCTGGGTCTGGCCGGGACGATCGGCTACCAGCAGGACTACAAGACGGCCACGACCGGGGACTTCAAGCTGGTGCGCGAGGGCAACCTCAACTGGCCCACCGCCGTGGCCGACCAGGCGAGCGCGCTGGACGACCTGTGGCACGCGGCGGTGAACGGCCGCGGCACGTTCTTCAGCGCCGCCGACCCCGATTCGGTGGTGACCGGGCTGAGCGCGGCGCTCGCCAACATCGAGTCGCGGGTCTCCTCCGCGGCCGCGGCGGCCACCTCCAACCTGGAGCCGGTCGCCGGCGACAACTTCGCCTACGTCGGCAAGTTCACGACCAAGACCTGGGACGGCGATATCGAGGCGCACGAGATCGATCTCACCACGGGCGTGGTGCAGACGCCGGTGATCTGGTCGGCGCAAGCCAAGCTCAACACCACGACCGCGGGCAGCTGCGACACCCGCAACATCAAGCTGTTCCGCGCCGGCGCCACCGGCAACCTGGTGAACTTCACCTGGAACACCTACGGCTGCGACGCCGGCGGCAACCAGACCGGCAGCCCCGACACCGGTCTGAACGGCGCCGAGCAGGCCAATTTCGGCGCCTCCGCCGTCACGGCCCTCACCCAGTCGAGCGACATGACCAACGGCGGCGGCGGGAGCTTCGACCAGATCACCGCCGCGCGCGGCGAGAACCTGGTCAACTTCCTGCGCGGCCAGAGGGGTCACGAGAACTTCGTTCCCGGCGACGCCATCGGTTATTACCGGGCGCGCACCAATATTCTGGGCGACATCGTCAACGCCCAGCCGGTGTACGTCAGGGCGCCCTTCGCGAACTACTCGGACAAGGGCTACGACACCTACAAGTCCACCCACAGCTCGCGCACCCCCATGGTGTACGTGGCCGCCAACGACGGCATGCTGCACGCCTTCTTCGCCGGTACGTCGGTCAGCGACCTCCAGGGCGGAGTCGAGGCCTGGGCGTTCATCCCCACGGTGGTGCTGCCCAAGCTGTACAAACTCGCCGACAACAATTACGAAAACCTGCACACCTGGTATACCGACGGCACACCCACGATCGGGGACGTGTGCACGGCCGACTGCGCAGTGGCGGACGTGGCCGCGGCGACCTGGAAGACCATCCTGGTGGGAGGATTCAACGGCGGCGGCAAGGGGTACTACGCACTGGACGTGACCGACCCGGTCAATCCGAAGGGGCTTTGGGAACTGAAGCACAGCAACACCTGCTTCGACCCGGGCGATTCGGCCACCTTCTACGCCGACTGCCACCTGGGCCTGTCCTATGGCAACCCCATCATCAGCAAGCTCTCGGACGGGCGCTGGGTCGTGTTCGTCACCTCCGGCTACAACAACGTGAATTCTCCCTCGATATCGGGAGACGGCGAGGGTTACCTCTATGTCCTGGAAGCGAACACCGGAAAGATCCTCTACAAGATCGGCACCAACAGCGGCAGCTCCTTCACGCCCAGCGGTCTGAACAAGATCACCAACTGGGTGGACGCGACGCTCACCAACAACGCCACGCTGCGGGTGTACGGCGTGGACCTGCGCGGCAACGTCTGGCGTTTCGACGTGAACGACACCATCAACCCGGCAGGGCGCGAGGCGACCCGCATCGCCACCGCGCGCGATCCGGACGGCGTGCGCCAACCGATCACGACCCGGCCGGAACTGGCCGAGATCGGCAGTCCCCCGGAGCCGTTCGTGTACGTGGCGACCGGCCGCTACCTCGGCACCACCGACATCCCGGAGGTGGGCGTCACCGCCCAGGTGCAGTCGCTCTACGCGATCCACGACCCGCTCAACACGACCGCCTACGCGAGCCTGCGCACCAGCCTGCGCGAGCAGACCATCACCAATGTCGGCGCCGGCGGCACATCCACGCGCACGGTGAGCTGCACCGGCAACTGCAACTCGCTGGACGGCTGGTTCGTGGACTTCCCGGATAACGGGGAACGCGTCAACGTGGACATGAAACTGCAGCTCGGCACCCTGGTGGTCGCGACCAACGTACCCAACACCTCGGCGTGCGCGGTCGGCGGCTACAGCTGGCTCAACTACTTCGATTTCAGGAACGGCGCGCCGGTGGCCACGAGCCCGGGCGGGCTGGTGGGCCAGCGGCTGGCCGATTCGCTGGTGGTGGGCCTGAACATCGTGCGCCTGCCCTCCGGGAAGACTGTAGTCATCGCGACCAACGCCGACGCCCGGCAGCGCACCATCGACGTGCCCTTCGACACCCCGGCGCCCACCGGCAGGCGCATCAGCTGGCGCGAGGTCGCGCAGTAGCGCCCGGCGATTCGCGGCGGCGATCGGACGGAATCGGTTCGCCGATGCGTTCCCTCCTCATGGACGCGCTGCCCCTGCCCCCCGAACCGGCGGCGCGCCGGCGCCTGGGTGCGGCGCTCGCGCTGTCGATCGCGCTGCACGTCCTGGTGATGGGGCAGAAGCTCGGGCTCCCCGGCGGTGAGCCCGAGCGCTTTTCCGGGGCACTACCGGCGATAGAGCTGCGCCTGCTCGGACCGGCGCACGCACGGCCCGACGCACGAGGCGGCGAGGCGGCCGGGACCGAACCCCTGGAAGCCCGGGCCGAGCGTGCCAGCGACGCGCGCGAGGCGAGCGAGGAGCGGCAGGCAGCCGCCGCCGCGAGCCCGCCGGGCATTCCCGGTCCCAGCCCGCAGGCGATCGAGGCGCGACCCAGGCAGTACTACCCGGCCTCGGCGCTGGAGCGAAGTCCGGTCGCCCTGCACACGCCGCCGCTGCCGGAGCCGCCGGCGAGCGCTGCGGGGCGGGTGAGCCTGCGCCTGCTGATCAACGCGGAGGGCGGAGTGGACCAGGCGCTGGTGGACGAGAGCGTGCCGCCGGGCATGTTCGAGCGCTGGGCGAGTCTCGCTTTCCGGAAAGCCCGCTTCACGCCCGGGCTGCGAGCCGGGGAGCCGGTGGCGAGCCAGTTGCGCATCGAGATCGTGATCGGCGCGGCCGGCGCCGCGACCGGACCCTGAGGGTCCTCGAGCTGCGGCTCGCTACGCCGTCGAGGCGAGGTCCCGCGGCAGCGGAAAAGTCACGTTCTCCTCGATGCCGGGCATCTGGACGACCTGCCGGACCCCGAGACTTTGCAGCCCGGCGATGACTTCCTGGACCAGCACTTCCGGCGCCGAGGCGCCCGCGGTCAGCCCCACGCTGCGGCGGCCCGTGAACCAGGCAGCCTGCAGTTGCCCGGCACTGTCGACCATGTGCGCCTCCACGCCCAGGCTGTGCGCGACTTCGCGCAGGCGGTTGGAATTGGAGGAGTTCGGCGACCCGACCACGATCACGAGATCGCAGCGCGGCGCCAGCATCTTCACCGCCTCCTGGCGGTTCTGTGTGGCGTAGCAGATGTCGTCTTTCCGCGGTCCGACGATCGCGGGGAAACGCCCGCGCAGCGCGGCGACCACCCCCTTCGCATCGTCGACCGAGAGCGTGGTCTGGGTCACGTAGGCGAGTCTGTCCGGATCGCGCACCGAGAGCCTCGCCACGTCCTCGACCGTCTCGACCAGGTACATGCCCGATTCGACCTGGCCCATGGTGCCCTCCACTTCCGGGTGGCCCCGGTGGCCGATCATCACGATCTCCAGCGCCGCGGCGCGCATGCGGGCGACCTCGCTGTGCACCTTGGTGACCAGCGGGCAGGTGGCATCGAACACCCTCAGGCCGCGCCGCGCCGCTTCCGCGCGCACCGCCTTCGGCACCCCGTGCGCGCTGAAGACCACGGTGGCGCCCTGCGGCACCTCCGCGAGCGTTTCCACGAACACCGCGCCCTTGGCGCGCAGGTCTTCCACCACGACGCGGTTATGAACCACCTCGTGGCGCACGTAGATCGGCGCGCCGTGCAGGGCGAGGGCGCGATTCACGATGCCGATGGCCCGCTCCACGCCGGCGCAGAATCCCCTCGGGTTGGCAAGCAGGACTTCCATGGCCGGTATTGTATCCGCGCCTTCTATCCGCCGCCCCCGGCTGGGCCCCGGCCCGAGGGCCGGAAACCGTCGTAGAGCAGGAGCGCCGCGCCGCAGGTGATCGCGGAGTCCGCCAGGTTGAACGCCGGAAAGTGACGCCCGAACGCGTGGAAATCCAGGAAGTCGACCACGTGGCCGAGCAGCACCCGGTCCCACAGGTTGCCGAGCGCGCCACCCAGGATCAGGGCGAGGCCCAGGCAGAAAAGCGACTCCCCGGCATGCCGCACGAGCAGCCAGGTGATCAGCGCCGCGGCCGCGACGGCGATAACCACGAACAGGGGGCGCTGCCAGCCCGAGGCATCCGAGAGGAAGCTGAATGCCGCACCGGGGTTGAACACCAGCACCAGGTTGAAGAAGCCGGTCAGCGCGCGCGCCTCTCCCGGCCGCAGAAGCGAGCCCATCCAGTGCTTGGCGGCCTGATCGGCGAGCATCACCGCGACCGCCAGGACGAGCCAGGCGGCCAGCCGTGACCGTGAAGCCCGCTTCGCGCCTGCGGTATCCCTTGCCGCCGGCCCGGCGCCGGAGGCCGCGGCGCCGCGCGCAGCGGCCCGATCGAGCCGCTCCCTCGTCACGCGGCCGCGTCCTTCCGAATCGCGCGAGCGCGAGCACCATCCGGCCGGCGGCCAGCCCCGTTCGCGCCCGCGCGGATCCCCGCTGCGCGCGGCCCATATTCCCTGCTCACGCGTACTGCCTTGGCTCGCCGGCGCCGAACAGGTTCTGGAGGCACCGCCCGCACAGGCCCGGATGCGCCGCATCCCCGCCGACATCGGCACGCCAGTGCCAGCAGCGCTCGCACTTGGGCGCCTGGACCGCCGTGGCGAGCACGCCTTCCCCGCCGGCCGGCGCCTCGACGACGCCGGCGGCCGAGGTGATGAGCACGAACTTCAGATCCTCTCCCAGTCCCGCGAGTGCGCGATAGGTGTCCCCGGATGCCCGGATCTCGACGCGCGCCTGGAGGGGGGAGCCGATGCCCCCGGCCGCGCGCAGCCGCTCGAGTTCGGCCTGCACGCCGGCGCGCGCCGCGCGGATGAGCGACCAGCGCGCGAGCAGTTCGCCCGCCTCGGGAATTTCGGGAAGCGCATGCCAGGTGCGCAGGAAGATGCTGTGCGCGTCTTCACCGCGCTCGTGCGCCCCGGCGAACTGCCAGGCCTCCTCGGCGGTGAACGACAGGATAGGGGCCATCAGCCGCAGCAGCGTCTGGGTCACGTGGTGCAACGCGCTCTGGGCCGAGCGCCGCGCCTTCGAATCCGCGCCGCAGGTGTACAGGCGATCCTTGAGCACGTCCAGATAGAACGCGCCCAGGTCCTCGGAGCAGAACGTCTGCAGCCTCGCGACGATGGGGTGGAACTCGTAGCGCTCGTAGTCCAGCGCGACCTCGCGCTGCAACCCGGCGGTGAGCGCCACCGCGTAGCGGTCGATCTCCAGCCATTCGGAGACCGGCAGGGACCGGGTACGCACGTCGAAATCCGCCGTGTTGGCGAGCAGGAAGCGCAGCGTGTTCCGGATGCGCCGGTAGGACTCGACCACGCGCTTGAGGATCTCCTCGGAGATGGAGAGTTCCCCGGAGTAGTCGGTCGCCGCCACCCACAGGCGCAGGATCTCCGCGCCGAGCGTTCCGGCCACCTTCTGTGGCTCGATCGTGTTTCCGAGGGACTTGCTCATCTTGCGTCCCTCGCCGTCGACGAAGAAGCCGTGAGTGAGCAGCGCCTTGTAGGGTGGAACGCCGTTGAGCATGCAGGACACGAGCAGCGACGAGTGGAACCAGCCGCGATGCTGGTCCGAGCCCTCCAGGTACAGATCCGCCGGGAACTGCAGCTCGCGGCCGTGGGATCCGGCGCCGCTGGCCGAACCTCCAGGACCGCCCATCACGGTCTGGTGCGTGGCGCCCGAATCGAACCAGACGTCCAGCGTGTCGCGAACCTTCACGTAATCCGCCGCCTCCTCGCCCAGGAGCGACGCGGGTTCCAGGGTCTGCCAGGCCTCGATGCCGCCGGTTTCCACGCGCCGCGCCACGGCCTCGATCAGCTCCTGCGTGCGCGGGTGCAGCGCGCCCGACTCGCGGTGGATGCAGAACGGCATCGGCACGCCCCACTGGCGCTGGCGCGAGAGCGTCCAGTCGGGCCGGTTGGCGATCATGCCGT
>JADLDQ010000085.1 GCA_020846575.1 Burkholderiales bacterium | reverse complement strand
TGCTCAAGGAGTGCCTGCGGCAGGCGCGGCGCCTGCAGTCGCGGCTCGCGCTCGACTTTCAGTTGTGAAGCGCTCGCGCTACTCCATCGCCTGCCTTCACCGGCAGGACACCAGCAAGCGCAGCGCCGCTGGTGGACTGTCCGGTGCAAGGCATGGTTGGGCCTCACTCCCTACTCAGGCCGACATGAGTTCGGATACCGCCTTTAATCGCCCCCCAATCGCGCGTTCGGCAAGCTTAAGATCGTAGGCGCTCTGCAGGTTGAGCCAGTATTGCGGTGACTGGGCAAGCGCACGCCCAAAAAGCAAAGCCAGCTCGGCGGTTACCGGTCTGGTTCCCTTTACGATGTGCGATATGCGCATGGGTGCGACACCGATACTGCGCGCGAAATGGGCTTGTGATATGCCCTTTCCCTCGAGGATTTCTCGAAGAAACTCGCCCGGGTGAATAGCCGGCAATCCGTCCTTGATCACATAGCCCCCACATCAGTGGTAGTCGGCGATCTCAACATCGTACGCATCGCCATTCGCGAACCGGAAGCAGACTCTCCACTGGTCATTGATGCGGATGCTGTACTGCCCCTTCCGATCACCCTTGAGCGTCTCCAATTGATTGGAGAACGGTTGTCGCAGGTCTTCCAAGCGCGTAGCGGCGTGAAGCTGAGTAAGTCGCATCGCCGCGCGTCGACGGATCTCAGGAGGAAACCGCCTGGACCGTCCCGTGGCGAAGAATCGTTCCGTCTCCCCATCGGCGAACGATTGGATCATTGGCGTGTATCATAAACAACGCGTTTATTCCCGTCAATCGGCGCGACAGCCTCTTCGTGAGGCCCAACTTCAGCTTGGCCAGAGCCGCGAGCTTCGCCCATTTCGTTGCCTCCGCGCGCAGGAATTCGCCGAACTGCTCGGGCGACAGGTCGCCCCCGGGCTCGTTGCCCAGGGCTGCGAGCTGCTGGATCACCTCCGGCTGCCGCAACACCTGGCGCACCGCACCGTTCAGCCGGGCGATCGCCGCCGCGGGCGTGCCATCGGGTGCGACGAATCCGTTCCATCCGACCAGGTCATATCATGACCGCGTCGATCCGGGTCATCTCGCGGAGCAGCTCGAACGCCAGGTGCGGGAACGACGCCACTCCGCCACCGAAATTCAGCTCACCGGGTTTCGCTTTCGCGAGCGCCACCAGTTCGGCGACGGAACGCACAGGCAGCGCTGCGCTCAGCACCAGCAGAAAGGGCAACGGGTTGGTGAAGGCGACCGGCGCGAAGTCCCGTGCGAGATCGGGTGCGTTCTTCTGCAGCGCGGCGGCGATCATCAGGCTGGGAACCGCGTTGAGCAGCGTGTCGCCATCGGGCCTCGACCTGAGAGCCGCTTCGGTGGCGAGCTTCCCCCCGGCTGAAGGCATCCACTCCACGACGACGGGCTGGCCGAGGCTTTCCTGGAACCGGCTCCCGAAAATTCGCGGAATGACTCCTTGATGTCACGATGTGCAATCACGCTCGTCTGTAAACCCGGAAATTCAGAGCTTCCCTAATGGAATCGCCGCCGGGCGACACGCCTTGCCCGGGCGCTTGCTCTGTTCTCCGAACAACCGCCGCCGGCGGTGCCTCGGAATGACCGCCGCGTGCAAGATGCAGTCCCGCTTCGTATGACTTATGCTTTCCTCGTCCATCGCGAAGCTCCCTTCTTCGCGTGCTCCGCCGGCTCACGGCTGGAAGTTTCCGCGGTGGACTCCCGTAAGCGCCAAGGGCTGCCGCCCCCGCGGCAGAGTCGCACCGCCTGCCCCGGCAGGCTGGAACAAGAACGATGCAATGATCAGACAGGTCGCTGTCGTCGGGGCCGGCATCGTCGGCGCGTGCTGTGCAGCCTGGCTGCAGCGCAAGGGCCTTTGCGTCACCCTCATCGAACGCGCAGGCGCCGGCGAGGCGACTTCGTTCGGCAACGCCGGGTCGCTTTCGCCCACCGCGGTGATGCCGGTAGCCATGCCCGGCATGCTGCGGCAGGTCCCCGGCTGGATCGGCGACCCGCTCGGCCCGCTGACGGTGCGCTGGTCCTACCTGCCTCGGGCGCTGCCGTGGCTCATTCGCTTTCTGCGCTGCGCCAACGTCGAGCAGATGTGGCGCAGCGCCCGCGCGCTGCGGACGCTGCTCGCACCGGTTTTCGAGTGCTACGAGCCGCTGGTGAGCAAGGCCGGGGCCCAGAACCTGATCCGTCGCGAGGGCATCGTCTACGTCTACGACTCGGAGGCCGAGTTCCTGGCGTCGAAGCCGGGCGAGAACATGCGGCGCAAGCTCGGTGCGGTGCTGGAAGATCTCACCGCGGCCGACATCCGCCGCATGGCCCCGGGCATCGCCGATGGCTTCCGCTGGGGCACCTACGCGCCGGAGAACGGAGTCACCATCAACCCCCACCGCCTCACGCGCGCCATCGCCGGCCAGGTCCTGGCCGACGGCGGCCGCATGATCGCTGGCGCGGCAAAGAGCATCGAGGCGCTCGGCGAGGGCAGGGTGCTCGTGCGCCTGGCGCGGGATGGGGCAGCCGACGAACTCGCCTTCGATGCGCTGGTCGTCGCCGCCGGCGCCTGGTCGCGCCGGCTTGCGGCGTGCGCCGGCGATCGCATCCCGCTGCAGACGCAACGCGGCTATCACGTGACGGTCGACAACCACGGCCTCGGGATCAATCGCATGCTGAACTGGGTGCGCCGCCGCGTCTTCGCCACGCCCATGGACGTCGGCATGCGCTTTGCCGGCACGGTGGAGATCGCGGGCCTCGACGCTGCGCCCGACTGGAGGCGCGCGCACGCCCTGCTCGAGCTCGGCAAGCGCCTGTACCCGGACATGAACACGGGCAGCGTGTCGCGCTGGATGGGCCACCGGCCCTGCCTCCCCGACAGCCTCCCGGTCATCGGCCCATCGCCGCGCGCGAAGAACGTGTATTACGCCTTCGGGCACGGCCACATCGGCATGTGCAGTGCCTCGGGCACCGGACGCACGATCGCCGAGCTGATCGCGGGGGAGACGCCGCAGGTGGACCTCGCGCCCTTCCGCGTGGATCGATTCAACTGATTCAGGGACTCGCCAACGGCCGCGCGCCTACACCTCGGCGGCCGGCCCGGCAGGGCATGAGATGAACGGCAGGGATCGGATGTTCAACCATCGGATGTTCAATCGACGGCGCGGAGGAACCCCAGGCTGCGACACCGGATCACCCCTCTCGCATGGGTGATGCACCGGGTGATCGGCTGCGAAATCGGTTGTTGTGTCGCACATTGATCCGCAATCCACCGGGTATTTGGTTGCGGAATCTTTCACCGCCGACACGCTCGGGACGGTGGCGTAGTGCGAGCGGGTTTTGGATTTTGGGGTATTGATGAAACCTGCCCGGGCAAGCGAAGCGCGTCAGGCCCGAAGGGCATGGTGAATTCGTCGAGGAGGTGATTCGGCGCGGGTGTGGACAGTCTGTGGGCGAGTGGGGGCAACGCGGTGTTTGCGTTGTCCCCACGCTCCGCAGGACGTCCACAGACTGTCCATGCCCGCGCCGCAACCGGTGAAGGGTGCGCCGGGGTTGGCGGATCGGCCACCAGCCGCTACAGTTGCCAGCTGTCTCCCTCAAATAGGATGGCCCGCGCAGGTCGCCACCCACGCGGGCCGGTTGCCGGTGCAGCTTCGATACCAGTCGGGGCACACCAGCGAAGACTACGTTACCCAACAAGCCTGGCGTAGCGCAAGCCTGCCGTATTGCCCCCTGCACCCCAAGGGTGGGTGCAGCTATAGCAAGCACGGCACCTACGTGCGGGTAGATCCTCCGGGCACGCAGGTCGCGCGCTGGTACTGTCCGCAAGCTCATTGCACCTTCAGTTTGTTGCCTGAC
>JADLDQ010000084.1 GCA_020846575.1 Burkholderiales bacterium | reverse complement strand
GCTCGCCTGAGCGCGCGGGGTCGCAGCATCATCATCAATGGACGGTCATGGTTCGTTCCGGCGAACGGACCGCAGCCTCGGTTCGGTTCTGGAGGGTTCCATGCAGCGCAGCGGCGATCGCATCCTCACCACCCACACCGGCAGCCTGCCGCGCCCCGACGATCTGCTCGCGCTCCTGAAAGCGAAGGAGTCGGGTGGCGGGTTCGACGCCGCGGTCTTCTCCGAGCGAGTGCGCGCCGAGGTCGCCGCGGTTGTACGCCGCCAGATCGAGGCGGGTCTTTCGGTGGTGAACGACGGCGAGCAGGGCAAGATCGACTACTCCACCTACATCAAGGAGCGCCTCACCGGCTTCGAGGGCGAGGCCGTGCCCATGGGGCCATCGCGCGAGGCGCGCGAGTTCCCAGGCTTCTGGGCGGAGCGCGGCCAGGGCGCGGGGGCGCCCTGGATACGGCGCCCGGCGTGCACCGGCCCGATCCAGTGGAAGGACTTCGCCGCCGTCGAGCGCGACATCGCCAACCTCGCCGCCGCGAAGCGGGCGAGCGCGGGCGCCGCCGCGGAATACTTCCTCACCGCCGTGTCGCCGGGCCAGGCAGCGCGGTTCCTCGGCAACCGCTACTACCCCTCGCACGAGACCTACCTGCGGGCGCTGGGCCGCGCGCTGAAGCGCGAGTACGACGCCATCGCCGCCGCGGGCTTCGTGCTGCAGGTGGACTGCCCCGACCTCGGATCGGGGTGGAACAACATGTTCGCCGAAGCGGGCAGGCAGGAGTTCCTGCAGGCGGTCGAGCTGCACCTGGAGGTGCTGGACGAAGCCACGCGCGAGGTGCCGGCGGAGCAGCTTCGGCTGCACCTTTGCTGGGGCAACTACAACGGCCCGCACACCCAGGACATTCCCCTGGCGGACATCATCGGCCCGGTGCTCGCCTCGCGGGCGAGCGCGATCTCGTTCGAGGGCGCGAACCCGCGCCATGAGCACGAGTGGCGCATCTGGAACAAGCTGAGGTTGCCCGCCGGGAAGATCCTCATTCCCGGCGTGATCGACTCCACAACCAACTTCGTCGAGCACCCGGTGCTCGTGGCCGATCGCATCCGGCGCTATGTCGAGTGCGTCGGGCGGGAGAACGTTATCGCAGGCGTGGACTGCGGCTTCGGCACCTTCGCCGGCGGCGCCGGCGTGCATCCGGAAGTGGCGTGGGCGAAGCTGCGGGCGCTGGCGCAGGGAGCAAGGCTGGCGGGATGAGACGAAGAAGGGGACCGCAGTCCCCTTCTTCGTGCTTCAACGGGGTGCCCCCCGCCGTTGCCGTCAGACCCTGTTCTTGAACCATTCAGGTTCAAGAGTGGTCGCCTGCCGGTCGCTTCAGGTACATCCGGCGTGGCCGGGGCCGAAGCACTCCGGGCCAAGGGACGCGCACAACAGCGACGCTGGGCGCAGCGACCTCGGTACCTCGTTGGTTCAAGAATTACCGGGCCTAGGCGAGCAACGCAGGGGACTTGGAACCTGAAGGCCGTCCGCACGGCTGCCAGGACGGCGGTGCGGGAACCTACAGCAGCTTGTCCTGGGGCGAGAGCACCTCGTCCAGCGTCGCGTGCATGTTGCGCATTCTACGCACGAGGGTTTCGCTGTCAACGCCGCTTGCCGGCTGCCTCTTCAGCGCGAGCAGCTCGTGCGCGATGTTGAGCGCCGCCATGATGGCAACGCGCTCGGCCGACAGCACCTTGCCGGAGGTCTTGATGTCGAGCATTCTGCCGTCCAGCAGCTCGACGGCTTCCAGGAGTTCCTCGCGCTCGTCTTCTTCGCAGGCCACCTTGTAGGTGCGGCCCATGATCATCACGTCGAGCGTCTTTTTCTTCTTCGCGCTCATTCAGGAAGCGTCCTGAGCAGGTTCTCCAGGCGGCCGCGCGCCGCTTCGACCTTGTCCTCGAGCTGACGCTGGCTGCTCTCCAGGGTCGCCAGGCGTTCGCGCAGCCCGCGGTTTTCTTCGCGCAGGCGCTGGCAAAGCGAGCTGACCCGGCGCACTTTTTCTTCCAGCGCTGCGACGTCGTTCAGCAGGGCGGCATCCATGAAAATACTATAGTTTGGAAAATCCTGCTGCGTCAAGGCGTAACAGACTTTTCATCATGTGGATTCAAGGCTCTGTCGCGCAATCGATCGGCAGCGCTCGCTCGCGAAATCGATGACGTTTCACCGGCGTGCGGGTACAATCCGCGCGCTCGTTCGAGGTGCCAGGGGGCGCGTTCCGCGCCGCCTGGTGAAACGGGAAAGAGGTGCGGCGCTCCTGGCGCCTATTCCTCTGCTGCCCCCGCAACGGTAAGTGCGCGCGGGCGCATCCATCCGGCGGCCAGGCGACCTTCGCCGCGGCCCGGCCACTGTGAGCTCGATGCTCACGGGAAGGCGATGCGCCCGATCCCACGAGCCCGGAGACCGGCCTCGTTCGATGGCGGGAGATGCCGCGGGTGGCGGCGGACCGGTCGGCCGTTCCGCGGCGATCCGTTCTGCCCTCACGCGCGTTCTTCCCCGTTTTCTCAACCGTTTCCGGCGCGCGGGGATGCGCGCCCATGGAGGAACGCATGCGCCGCGCATCGATCCCGTGCCTTTTCGGATTCACCCTGGTCCCGCTGCTGCCCGTGACCGTCGCATCGCAGGAGGCGATCGTGGTCACCGCGACCCGCTTTCCCGAGCGCGCGCTCGACGCGCCCGCGGGAATGCGGGTGATCTCCGCGCGCGATATCCAGGCGAGCCCTGCGACCAGCCTGCCCGAGGTCCTGATCACGCTCGGCGGGCTGCACGGTCGCAACCTCACCGGCACCCCGGACCTGCAGCTCGATCTGCGCGGTTACGGTATCACCGGCGACCAGAACCTGCTGGTGCTGCTGGACGGCGTGCGCATGAACAGCGAGGACCTGTCCACCACGCCGCTCAGCGCGATTCCACTGAACGCGATCGAGCGCATCGAGATCATGCCCGGCAGCGGCGCGACGCTGTACGGGGCCGGGGCCACGGCCGGGACCATCAACATCGTCACCCGCGCACCGGCGCTCGGCAGCCGCAGCGCCTCGTTGTCCGGATTGCTGGGTTCCTACGGCACGAGCGATCTGCGCGCAGGCGTCAATGCCGGTGGCGAGCTTGTCGCGCTGTCGCTGCACGCGAGTCGCCGTGCGTCGCAGAATTACCGCGCGAACAACGCGCTGCGGCAGGACAGCGTGCTGGGAGACCTGCGCCTGCGGCACGGGGCGCTGCAGGCGGGGCTGAAGTTCGGCAGCGACTGGCAGCGCCTGCGGCTGCCGGGCGAGCGCAACGAACGCGAGCTTCAATCCGACCCGCGCGGCACCTCGAAGCCCGAGGATTTCTCCGATCGCGACGGGGACCTCGCGGTGCTCTACCTGCGCTACGGCACGGAGCGCGTGGAACTCGCGGCCGATCTTTCGGTGCGCGGCTACGACGCGCAGGCGCGCAGCACCTCGGCGTTCGGCTACCTGTTCGGCGACTTCCGCTACCGCAGCCAGGTGTTCTCGCCCAGGGCGAGGTTCGAGTTCGACACCTTCGGTGCGCGCTCCAGCCTCGTAGCCGGCGCGGATCTCACCGACTCGGACTACCGCCGGCGCACCTGGATCACATACCTGCCTGCCGGCGTACCCGCCGGCGCCAACGCCAGCACGCAGTCATCCAGGGCGCTGTACCTGAGGTATAGCCTCGCCTTCACCGACGCACTCAAGGCGAGCCTCGGCCTGCGGCGGCAGCGCGTTTCCGACGGCAACAGCATCACCTTCTTCGGCCCGCTGTCCGCGGGCTCGCGCGATCACGCGGTCTCGGCGCGCGAACTGGCGCTGCGCTACACGCTGCCCGTCGGGCTCACGCTCTACGCCACGAGCGGCACCAGCTTTCGCTTTGCCACCGCGGACGACAACGCGCAGACCGCGACCGGCAACCTGCTGGACCCGCAGACGGCGAGGCACTTCGAGGCCGGGGCCGAGTACGCGGGTTCCGGGTCGCGGGCGCGGCTCGCGCTGTACCGGACCGATCTGGAAAAGGAGATCTACTTCAGTCCCATCGTGGTGCCCTTCGGCGCCAACACCAACCTGTCGCCGACCCGGCGCGAGGGCGTCGAGCTGGAAGCCGGCATGCGTCTCGGGCCGGTCGATGCGAGCGCGCGCATCGCGCGCCAGCTCGCCAGATTCAGGAGCGGCGTCTACGGCGGCACGGACGTCTCCGGCAAGGACGTGCCGCTGGTGCCGCGCGTGCTCGCCGGCCTGCGACTGGCGTGGCGCATCGCCGACGCGACGCAGGTTTCGGCCAATGTGACGCACGTCGGGCGCCAGCGCTACGACAACGACCAGGACAACCGCTTCCCCGCGTCGATGCCCGCCTACACGCTGGTCGATCTGAAGGCCGGCCAGACCCGCGGCGGGTGGCGGCTCTCGGCCGGCATCAACAACGTCTTCGACCGCAAGTACTACAGCTACGGCATCGTCGGAAACTTCAACTGTGCGACGCCGGTCTGCGCCTATCCGCAGGCGGGACGCACGATGTACGTGAGCGCCGAACGCTCGCTGCAGTGACGGAACCGGTTCTCGGCGATCCTGACCCCGCGGAACATCCGGCCGCGGCCGGCGCCCGGCATCGTGCTCGAGGCGCTCGGGCGCATCGGCACCTGCCGGCGCGAGGACGGGTCCGGACGCGTGCGTTTCGATGGCGGAACCGCGATGGTGATCGGCGACGGTCTAATCGAGCTTCGCCCCGGTGAACTGGATCACCGGCCCCCACTTGCGCGACTCGCTGCGAATCAGCTCGCCGAACGCCTCGGGCGAGCCGCCGCGCGGGCGGATCTGCGCCTTGACGAGCAGGTCGCGCACCGCGGGTGCGGCGAGCGCCTCGTTGATGTCGCGGTTGATGCGCAGCACGATCTCGCGCGGGGTGCCTGCCGGGGCGAGGATGCCGTTCCAGCCATCGGAATCGAAGTCCTTGAGGACGCCGCCCGCTTCGGCGATCGCGGGCACCTGCGGCGTGAGAGGAAAGCGCTCCTTGGTGGAGACCGCGAGCACCCGCAGGCGGCCCGATTGCACGTGCGGCAGCAGCACGGCCGCGGGCTGGAACGTCGCCTGTACGTCGCCGGAGGCCGCCGCTGCGGCCGCCGCCGTGGAGCCGTTGTAGGGAATGTGGACCAGGTAGGTTCTGGTCATGGTCTTGAGCAGTTCCATGGTCAGGTGCGAACCGCTGCCGTTGCCGAGCGAGCTGTAGTTGTACTTGCCCGGGTTTTTGCGCAGCAGATCCACGAACTCCCTGACGTTGTTCACGCCCAGCGACGCCGGCACGCCCAGGGTGAAGGGCTGGCCGCCCATCCAGACCACGGGCGTCAGGTCTTTCTGCGGATCGTAGGGCAGTCTGGAGAACAGGAATGGTGCGTAGGCGAGCGGACCGTTGAAGCCGAACACCAGCGTGTATCCGTCGGGCGCGGCCTTGGCGACTTCGCCCACCGCGATGGTGCCGCCTGCGGCTGGCCGGTTTTCCACCACCACCGGCAGCCGCTCGCGCAGATGGTTCGCCACGGCGCGCGCCGGGATGTCGAGCGATCCGCCCGCCGCACCGGAGACCACCAGCCGCACCGGTTTGGCCGGGAAGGCCTGCGCCTGCGCGCAGGCCGCCGCGAGCGCCGCCGCGAGCGCGGCGGCCAGCTGGAGCGTCTTCATCGATCGTTCTCCTCTGCGGGGATGTGGATGGATGCGCGGACCGGGACCGCCGGCCGCCTGGCAACACCATGCGCTTCGAGGCGATGCACCGCCGCGCCGGCGAGAAGCCCCCGAGCCCCCGGCGAGGGGCATGCAGGTGTACCGTGGCGCGATTATTGTGCATCGGGGCAGGGCGGACAAGAAGGTTGGCAGAGGCCGGTGAAGGGCTCGGGACTGCTCCTGCTGTGCAACGACACCGACCCCGATGTCGAGTCGGAATACGAGCGCTGGCATGCGCGCGCGGCGGCGCTCCCCGGCGCCGAGGCGATCCTGCGCGAAGCGTCGGCGGCGGCGCGGATCGAGCGCGGCCCGTGTCATGCGCTGGCGCACCTGGTCGAGGCCGTCCAGGGCGTGGCGCGGCGGCGTTTCTGCTAATGTCCGCGCCATGCCGGCAGGCCCCTCCGACGCGATCGACCTGAACTCGCTCTCGCGTGCGCTGGTGGTGAAGCTGCGCCATCACGGCGATGTGCTCCTCGCCAGTCCCGTCCTGGGGGCGCTGAAGCGCGCCGCGCCTCGCGTCGAGATCGACGCGCTGGTCTACGCGGAGACCGCGCCCATGCTCGAAGGCCACCCGGCGCTGTCCGGCCTGTTCGTGATCGACAGGGAATGGCGCGCGCTCCCGGCACCGGCACGCGCCGGTCGCGAGATCGCGCTCTGGCGGCGGCTGCGCGCGCGCCGGCACGAGCTTCTCCTGCACCTCACCGAGAGCCCGCGCGGCGCCTGGCTTGCGCGCACGCTTGGCTGCCGCTACGCCGTCGCGCCGGCGCTGCGTGTGCGCTCGGCGTGGTGGCGCGCGAGCTTCACGCACCTGTTCGTTCAGCCAGGAAATGCCCGACGCCACATGGTGGAATGGAACCTCGATGCGCTGCGGCGCATCGGCGTGCAGCCGGCGCCGGAGGACCGCAACCCGGTGCTCGCGCCGGGCGGCGCGGCCGAGGCCGAGGCCGATCGTCTGCTCGCGCAGAGCGGCCTCGCCAGGGGGCGCTTCATCCACCTACACCCCGCGTCGCGCTGGGCGTTCAAGTGCTGGCCGGCGCAGCGCAACGCGGCGCTCGTGGATGCGCTTCTCGCCCGAGGCGAGCCGGTAGCGCTCACCTCGGGACCGGACCGCGCCGAGCGCGAGTTCACCGCGGACATCGTCGCACGCTGCGCGGCGCGGCCGGTGGACTTCTCGGGCCGGCTCTCGCTCAAGAGTCTCGCGGCGCTCAGCGCGCGGGCGAAACTGTTCATCGGCGTGGACTCGGCGCCGATGCACATCGCCGCGGCCATGGGCACGCCGGTGGTGGCGCTGTTCGGCCCGAGCGGCGAAGCGCAGTGGGGCCCTTGGAGCGCGCGCGCCCGGGTCGTCGCTTCGACAGCGCACGCCTGCCGCCCCTGCGGCATCGACGGCTGCGGCGGCGGCAAGCAAAGCGACTGCCTGGCGCAGCTGCCCGAGGCGCGCGTGCTCGTGGCGCTCGACGCGCTGCTCGCTGCATGAGCCGCACCGGTTTCGCGGCCGGATTGCAGGTCGCAGCCGCGGTGCTTGTCGCGCTGCCCGCCGCGCTGATCACGGCGGTCGCGCTCGCCGCTTCGCCCGTCGAGATCCGCGACGACCGCGGCGTGAGCGTCGAGCTGCCCGCGCCCGCGCGGCGCATCGTCGCGCTGGCGCCGCACCTGGCGGAAATCGCCTTCGCGGCCGGTGCGGGGTCCTTCCTCGTGGGAACCTCCAGCGCGAGCGATTACCCGCAGGCGGCAACGCGGGTGCCGGTGGTGTCCGGTCCGGGGCGGATCGATTTCGAGCGCCTGCTGGCCGCGCGGCCCGATCTGGTGCTTGCCTGGCAGAGCGGCAATCCCCCGGCCGGCATCGAGCACCTCGAGCGGCTCGGTATCCCGCTGGCGGTGACCGAAGTGCGGCGGCTCGAGGACATCCCGAGGCTGGTGCGCCTGGTGGGGAAGGCGGCCGGTACACAGGCCGCCGCGGCGGCAGCCGCGCAGGCGCTCGACGCGCAGATCGATGCGCTCGGGGCAGGCCGCGCGAGCGGGCCGGCGCTCACGGTCTTCGTCGAGATCTGGCACCAGCCTTTGCTCACCGTGAACGGCGCGCACCTGCTCTCGGATGCGCTGCGGCGCTGCGGGGCGCGCAATGTCTTCGCGGCGGCGCCCCAGCTCTCCTTCGCTGTTTCGCTGGAGCAACTCTACCGGGCCGCGCCGCAGGTCATCGTGCACAACGCGCTGCCCGGGTACGAAGCCGAAGCGCGATGGGCCGGTGCGCCCCTGCCGGCGGTGCGCGCGGGGCGCCTGGTCGCGCTCGACCCGGAGGCGTTTCACCGGCAGGGGCCGAGATTCGTGGAAGTCGCGCGGCAGGTGTGCGCCGAGCTGGACGCGATACGCGCGCGTGCAGCCCGCGCGCAGCAGGTCCGCGAGCAGTCAGTCCGCGAGCAACCACTTCGCGAGCAACCAGTCCGCGATCAGCCCGCCCGCGATCAGCCGGCCCGAACCCGGCCGGTTCGTGCGCAGCCGGCTGGCGCCCGATGAAGCTCGCGCTGATACGCCAGCGCTACAACCCCTTCGGCGGCGCCGAGCGCTTCATCGAACGCGCGCTCGCCGCGCTCACCGAGCAGGGGGCGAGCGTCACTGTCATCGCCCGCGAATGGCCCGGTGCGCCGCCGGGGGCTCGCTTCGAGCGCTGCGACCCGTTCTACCTGGGTCGGCTGTGGCGCGACCGGGGTTTCGCGCGCGCCGCCTGCGCCGCCGCCGCGGGCGGGGCATCCGAGCTGGTGCAGTCGCACGAGCGCATCGCCTGCTGCGACGTCTACCGCGCCGGCGACGGCGTGCACGCGCAGTGGCTCGAGTACCGCGCGCGCATGCTCGCGCCGCTCGGGGGCGTCTGGCTGCGGCTGTCTCCCTATCAGCGCTCGGTGCTCGCCGCGGAGCGGCGCCTGTTCGCGAGCCCGCGGCTCGCCGCGGTGATCTGCAATTCGCGCATGGTGCGAGACGAGATCGCACGCCGCTTCGGACTGCCGCCCGAGAAGCTCCACGTGATCTACAACGGCGTGGACCTGGACGCCTTCCATCCCGGGCTGCGGCAGCAGCACCGGGACGCGGTGCGCGCAGCGCTGGGGCTCCCGGCTGGCGCGCGGCTCGCTCTTTTCGTGGGCTCGGGATTCGCCCGCAAGGGGGTGGCGCAGCTGTTGGATGCCTGGGTCCGGCTCGCCGACCCCGCGCTCCATCTCGCTATCGTCGGCCGGGACCGCGACGCGCGCCGCCTCGAGCGGCGCGCGCGGGCGCTGGAGCGCTCCGCCGGCGCGCGCGGGCGCATTCATTTCGCCGGCCCGCAGGCCGACGTGAAACCCTGGTACGGCGCGGCCGACTGCTTCGTGCTGCCGACGCATTACGATCCCTTTCCCAACGCGGCGCTGGAAGCACTCGCCTGCGGGCTGCCGGTGGTGACCACGCGGCGCTGCGGCGCGGCGGAGCTGATCCGCGAGGGGTGGAACGGGTACCTGTGCGAGGAGCCCGGGGACGTCGAACGCCTTGCCGGGTGTATCGCGCGGGCGAGCGCGCCCGCGCAGGCGATGCGCTCGGCGGCACGCGAGTCGGCGCTGCCCTGCGGCCTTGCCGTGATGGCCTCGTCGCTGCTGGCGCTCTACCGGAAACTCGCCAGCCGCGTTCCCGGACCGGCAAACGCCGCCCCGCATTGAAGCGCGCCCGGGGCGGGGCCTGCCGCTGTCAGCGAAAGCCGAAGTGGCGCTCGCCCGCGCGCGGCTCGCTCCAGGGCGGGAGGCGCCCGCTGTATTTCTCCGGCTCGCGCGCCGCGACGGTGAAGAGGTAGACGATGTACCAGGGGTTGTCGTTGCAGTTCTGGTAGACGGTGGTGAAGCCGCAGTCGGCCAGCATGCGCGACAGGCACTGCGGCGTGGGGCGCCAGTAGTCGCCGAAGGCGCCTTCCTCGCAGTGCACCGCCTGCAGGAAGGGTGTGACCAGGACCACGCTGTCGCTGCTGAGCGCGCACAGGTTCGCCACGGCGCGGCGGATGTCGTACACGTGTTCCAGGGTGGTGTGGTTGAAGGCGACCTGGAATGCGCCGCGCAGATCCGCCGGGATCTCGCCTTCCAGGTCGATGAACAGGCCTTTCGCGCCGTCGGCGCTGCCGCGCGCGCCGCTGAAGTTGGACACCGCGTAGCGGCTGGCGCGGGGAAAGTAGTCGCGGTATTGACCGCCCAGCTTGTCCTCGTCCCGCCAGCCGCTCACGTTGACGACCGCGCCCTCGTACATTGCGCCGATGCGGCGCAACTGCGCGTTGGACCACTCCCGCGGGCGCACCGTCTGCCGGCGGGCGCGGCGCATCGCCCCCGCCGCCGCGCGCTGGCCCGCGGCGAGCGCCGCCTCGCACCAGCCGCCGAGGAGCGGCGTTCGCAGCAGCCCGGTCAGTATGGTCTCGGCCAGTTTCACGTTCGTTCTCCGGGTCGAGTCGCCGCCGTCTCGCGGGTCAGCACTCGCCTCGAGGCGGGCGAGTCCATGCGCGGTGATACAATCCGCGCGGTCCGCAAGGCCCGGCATTCTATGCCATCGCCCCTGCGCCACCGCCTCCTCGGCCGCCGGCGAGTGACTCCGCAGCACCGACCTTCCAGCCAGCCGCCCGCCCCGATGGCTTCCTCCCAGGCCCCCCGGCCCGATGCGCCGGGTGCGGCGCTCCCGGTGCGCGACAAGGCCGCGGTCGTCCTCGCACTCGCGCTCGTGTTCATCTGGTCGTTGCCGGGCACGATCGCGCTGCGCATGCTGCTGCTGCTCGCGGCGCTCGCGCTCGTGCTCCCGAGTCTCGGCCGCGCCGATTGGCGCGGCATAGGGGCGGGAGCAAAGGGCCCGCTGCTGTGGCTCGCGCTGCTCAGCGCCTGGCTCGTGTTCCAGGCGCTGGCGATCTCGCCGGAATCCGCCTGGGCGCTCTCGGAGCTGCGCGGCCAGTGGCTGAACGCACTCATCGCGCTCGCCCTGGGACTCGCGCTCGGATGGCGCAGCGCTGCGGCGCCCGGCGGCGCCTCGCGCCTCGCCACCGGGATCGCGCTGGCGCTGGCGGCGCTCGCGTTGATCGCCGCCGGCCAGTCGCTCGCGCACGGATTGTCGCGGGGCGAGCTGCTGCGCGACGACGTTCCCTTCACCGGCGGGCGCCTGGAGATGAGCTTCCTGCTCAACTTGCTCTTCGCTTTCGTGCTCGCCGATCTCGCCGGCCGCGCCACTGGCCGCGGGCGGCTGCTGGCGATGCCGGCCTGGGCGGTCGGGGCGATCCTGGTTCTCGCCTGCCTGGTTCACTATCTCGCCGGCGCGCGTAACGGCATCCTCGTCTCCGCGGTGCTCGCCTTACTCGCGCTCGGCTACCTGGTGCACGCGCGGCGCGAGCGCCTCG
>JADLDQ010000431.1 GCA_020846575.1 Burkholderiales bacterium | reverse complement strand
GCCCTGCAGGAGCACTTCAAGGCGCTGAAGGGCGAGCGCGGTGTACCGGCCGAACCGATGCCTATGCCCGTGCTCGCGCCGTACTTCGTCAAGCTGCGCCTGGAACTCTGGCCCAACTACCACGTCTCCAACAGCGACGGCAAGTGGGTCTGCCCGCATTGTCTCTGCACCACCGAGGCGCTGATCAAGAACTGGGACGAGTCGGAGGTCCAGTTCGATTGGTTCTTGCCCGAGGCCCTGAAGCACCTGGCCGAGTGCGAGGCCTTCCGCAACGACCCGCTGAACTCCGCCACCGACATCGAAGTGCGCGGGCAGTTCGGCGAGGGCGAGGTCCGCAAGGAACTGCTCAAGCGCGTCCAGCAGGAACCGATCTTCCGCATCACCGACGACAGCGGCGCGTGGGTCGACCCCTTCAGCGAGCGGGCCGTCGAGCACCTCAATCTGAAACGCGCGCCCTGGAACGCCGAACTCCAGAACGCCATCGTCGATTACCTGGTCAGCGACGCCTGCCCCGGCGCCAAGACGCGCTGGCGCACGCCCAAGACGGTGAACGACATGCAGCGCATCGCCGGGCAACTCACCGCGCGGCGCCAGGCGCTCTTCGAGACCACCCGCATCCGTGCCGCCGCCGAGGTCCAACTCGCGGCGCTGCGCCAGCAGCTCCAGCAAGCCAGCGCGGCAGCCGACCAGCACCAGGAACTGAAGATGGACCTCGCCGCCGCGCGCAAGGTACAGCTCAAGATGCTGCCCGACAAGCCCCCCAATCTGCCCGGCTACGACATTGCCGTGTATTACGACGCGTGCAGCGAGGTCGGCGGCGACATGTATAGCTTCATCGAGGCCGACGGCGGTCGCTGGGGCTTTTTGATCGGCGACGTCTCGGGCCACGGCGCCCAGGCCGCGCTGATCATGTCGATGACGATGCAGAGTTTCTCGCTGCGCGGAAAGCGTTCCAAGGCCAGCACCACGAATGTGATGAAGGCCGTCAACGACGACCTGGACGGCGCGATTCCCGCAGGGACGT
>JADLDQ010000083.1 GCA_020846575.1 Burkholderiales bacterium | reverse complement strand
CTTGAAAGAGCTTATCGAATACGCGCGCAAACATCACGGCAAGCTCTCCTACGGCAGAGCGGGCGTGGGCTCGGTATTCCACCTCACCACCGAGGCCCTGCTCCAGGCAACCGAGCTGAAGATGCTGCACGTGCCCTACAAGGGCGTCGTCAACGCGGTGAACGACGTCGCCGGCGGCCAGATCCAGATGGCGCTCTCGGCGTTTCCGAACGTACGGGCGCACCTGCAGACGGGCAAGTTGAAGCTGCTCGCCTGGATGGGCGCGCGGCGCTTCTCCGCCTACCCGAACGTTCCCGCCGTCAGCGAGGCAGTCCCGAACTACCAGCAGCCGCCCTCCTGGTTCGGCATGTTCGGCCCCGCCGGCATGCAGCGGCCGGTGGTGCAGCGGCTCAACGCCGAGATGGTGAAGGCGCTCAACGACCCGGCCATCAAGACCAAGGTGGAGGGCATGGGCAACCACGTGATCGCCAATTCGCCCGAGGACTTCGCCAGGCTGATTGCCCAGGGCGTGGTCATCTTCGGCGACGTGGTCAGGCGCGCCGGCCTGAAGCCCGAAGATTGAGCGCAACCGCACCGGCCCCGTACGAGCGCTTGACGCCCGAGCGCGTGCTCTGCGCGCTCGAGTCCGCGGGCCTCGCCTGCGACGGCCGGCTGCTCGCGCTCAACAGCTTCGAGAACCGGGTATACCTCGCGGGGCTGGAAGACGGTGCGTCGATCGTCGCCAAGTTCTACCGTCCCGGCCGCTGGTCGGACGCCCAGATCCAGGAGGAACACGCCTTCGTACAGGAACTGGCGGAGCGCGAGATCCCCGCCGTTCCCCCGCTCGAACTCCGCGGCCGCACCCTGAACGAATTCGCCGGCTTTCGCTTCGCGGCGTTCCCGCGCTGCGGGGGCCGGGCGCCGGAACTCGAGGATCGCGAGGTGCTGCGCTGGATCGGGCGCTTCCTCGGGAGGATCCATGCCGCCGGCGCCGCGCGGTCGTACAGCGCGCGGCCGGCGCTCGGCATCGAGCACTTCGGCACCGAGCCGCGCGACTGGCTGCTCGCGAGCGGTTTCATCGCGCCCGAGCTGCGCGCGGCCTGGCAGGCGGCCGCCGGCCTGGCGCTCGAAGGCGTGAAACGCTGCTACGAGCGCGCCGGCCCGCTCGCGTCGCTGCGCCTGCACGGTGACTGCCACGCCGGCAACCTGCTGTGGATCGAGGACGGTCCGATGCGCGGCCCGCACTTCGTCGATTTCGACGACAGCCGCTCGGGTCCCGCGGTGCAGGATCTGTGGATGCTCCTGCCCGCCGAGCGCGACGCGATGGCGACAAGCCTCGGCGAGCTGCTCGCCGGCTACGCGGCCTTCCGCGATTTCGATCTGCGCGAGCTGCACCTGGTCGAGGCGCTGCGCACCCTGCGCCTCGTTCACTACAGCGCCTGGATCGCGCGCCGCTGGGAAGACCCGGCCTTCCCGGCCGCATTCCCATGGTTCGGCACGCCGCGTTACTGGCAGGACCGGATACTGGAACTCAAGGAACAGATCGCCCTGATGGACGAGGCGCCGGTGCAGCCGGTGCGCGCCTGACTCGCCCGGCCTTCGTGCCGCCGGGGCAGGCACATGACCCCGGCCGCGCATGCCGCGGGCCCGCCGTGCCCGGGCCTGGTCTTGGGCGCTAACCTACGCGGCAGGGTGATCGTTCTCATGTCGACGCGAAGCACTGCACCGCCGCCGAAGTACGGGCAGGGGCCGTCGCCCGTCGTGCGTGCCGGACCATCGCGGCCGATCGCTGCAGCGCGCAGGCACGTCCATTCGCGCATGGCGCCCGGCGGCGCGGCAGCCGGCGGCGTGGCAGCCGGCGCGGAATGCGGTAATGGTGGCGCGGCGGCGCACCGCGCCGTGCCGATCCGCTCCCGATTGGGGTGACAGGGTGCGCATTCTCATCGCCGAGGACGACCGGGAACTCGCCGAGGGACTGGTTCAGGCGCTGCGCTGCGCGGGCCACGCGGTGGACTCGGTCGGCGACGGCCGCAGCGCGGACGCCGCGCTGCGCGGCACGACATTCGATCTGCTGATCCTCGATCTCGCCCTGCCCGAGATGCACGGCTTCGAGGTCCTGCGCCGCCTGCGCGCCCAGCACAGCACCGTCCTGGTGCTCATCCTCTCCGCGGAGGACGAGATCGATGCGCGCATCCGCGGCCTGGACCTGGGCGCGGACGATTACCTCACCAAGCCCTTCGCCCTGGGAGAGCTGGAAGCGCGCATCCGCGCGCTGGGCCGCCGGGCAGGCGGCCCCGGCGTGATGGAGAGCCGCTGCGGCCCGCTGGTGCTGGACAGCGCCGGCCAGCGCGTGGTGTGCGACGGCAGGCCGCTGGACCTGACGCGCGCCGAGTACATGCTGCTCGCCACCCTCATCGAACGCTGCGGCAAGGTGGTATCCAAGTCGCAGCTGTTCGAGCGGCTCTACGACTGGGACGCGGACGCGGGTCTTTCGGCGGTGGAGGTCTTCATGTGTCGCATTCGGCGCAAGATCGAGGCCTCGGGCGTGCGCGTGCGTACGGTGCGTGGTCTGGGCTACCTGCTGGAGCAGGGGCACGCGACCGCGCCCGAGCCTGCGCCGCACGACGACTTCAGTTGAAGCGGCTGCGTCGAGCGGCGCGCATCGTCCGGGTATAGGCAGGCGCGAGGGGGACTGTCCTCCCGCCATGTTGGGCTCCGTCAGTATCCGCACACAGCTGCTGCGGCGCTTGACGCTCCCGCTGCTGGTGCTGCTCACCCTCGGCGGCCTGGTGTCCTACGGCCTCGCCCTGCACTTCTCGCAGCGCGCCTACGATGCCGGTCTCTACGACGCGGCTCGATCCCTGGCGCAGCAGATCAGGTTCGTCTCCGGACGCGCCACCCTGGATCTGCCGCGGGCCGCGATCGAGATGTTCGAATGGGACGTGCTGGACCACACCTACTTCGCGGTGCTCAGCGCCAAGCACGGCCTGGTGCTGGGTCACCCCGAGTTTCCCAGGCCGGTGGCGGCGCCGGCCGAGATGCTGGCGCCGGCCTATTACGACGCGACGTTCCAGGGCCGGCCGATTCGCTCGGTCGCAGTGCGGCTGCCCGCGCAGGACGACTCCATCACCGTGCTGGTCGGGGAGACGCTCGTCAAGCGCACCGCCCTGACCCGCGAGATTCTTCTCGCCATGATCCTGCCCGAGCTGTTCCTCGCCTTTGCCGCCCTGCTCCTGCTGGTGCGCTCGATCCGGGCGGGCCTGGAGCCGCTGCACGCGGTGGCGCAGCAGATAGAGCGGCGCAGCCCCGGCGATCTCGAACCGATCGCCGACGCCGGTCCCACGGAGGTGCGTCCCCTGACGCGCGCGCTGAACGAACTGCTGCGCGTACTGTCCGCGGCGCAGGCCTCACAGCAGCGTTTCATCGCCAATGCCGCGCACCAGCTGCGCTCTCCGCTCGCCGCGCTGCAGGTTCAGGCCGAGCGCGCGCTGCGCGACTCGAACCCCGCGAGCCACGCGCGAGCGCTGGAGCGCGTGGCCGCCGGCACGCGCCGGGTGGCGCACGTCTCACGCCAGTTGCTCACGCTCGCACGCCTGGAGCCGGAGGCGAACGCGGCGGCGCGCTTCGTCACCGTGGACCTCGCCGCCCTGGCGCGCGAGGCGACCGCGCAGTGGGTCCCGCAGGCCCTGGAGCGCGGCCTGGACCTGGGCTACGCAGGCGAACAGGGCGCGGTGCCCAGGCAGGGCGACCCGGCGCTGCTGCAGGAACTCGTATCCAATCTGATCGACAACGCGATCCGCTACGGTATGCCGGGAAACAGCGTGACCGTCGGCGTCGAATCCGGACCGGACCGCAGCGCGCGCCTATATGTGGAGGACGACGGGCCGGGTATCGCGGCGGAATTCCGCCAGACCGTCTTCGACCGCTTCGTGCGCTTGCCAGACAGCCACGGCGAAGGCTGCGGGCTGGGCCTGGCGATCGTGCGCGAGATAGCGCACCTGCACGGCGGCGAGGCGCACATCGAGACCTCCGCCGCGGGCCGCGGCGCGCGGGTGGCGGTGCACTTCGGCTGAGGGACGAAGGAGCGAGGGGCTGCTCGCCCCTCGCGCTCCCCCGACTTCACGGAAAGCTGCGCTTTCTCGCAAGGAACGAAGGCGCGAGGGGCTGCTCGCCCCTCGCGCTCCCCCGACTTCAGGGAAAGCTGCGCTTTCTCGCAAGGAACGAAGGCGCGAGGGGT
>JADLDQ010000082.1 GCA_020846575.1 Burkholderiales bacterium | reverse complement strand
CCTGAAGGCGGTGGACTTGCCGTTGCCTGCATGGCGCGCGGCGCACGCGGGACCGCGCCGGCCGGGATAAGATGCGGCGTGTGCGCGCGGGCGGGAATCCCGGCCGGATCATCAATGCCGGCTCCGCGAGCGTGTCGGTCCGCAAGGAGACTGCAATGCTCGTCCGCATGAACGTGGTACGTGCCTTCGCCGCCGCGGCGGGCGCCGCATGCGCGCTCGCGGCGCTCGCCCAGGCATACCCCGCAAAGCCCGTCCGGCTCGTCGTGCCCTATCCGCCGGGCGGCGGCGTCGACTCGTATGCGCGCGTGTTCGGACCGAAGCTCGCCGAAGCATGGGGGCAGCCGGTGATCGTCGAGAACCGCCCGGGAGCGGGGGGCAACGTCGGCGCGGCGGCGGTCGCCAGGGCCACGCCGGACGGCTACACGCTGCTGCTCAACACCGCCGGGCAGGCGATCGCGCCGGCGTTGTACAGGAAGCTCGCCTACGACCCCTTGAAGGACATCCAGCCGATCGTCATCCTGGTTCGAAGCGTACAGGTGCTGGTGGTCAATCCCGCGCTTGCCGCAGGCAGCGTGCAGGAGCTGGTCGCGCTGGCGAAAGCGCAGCCGGGCCGGCTCAATTTCGGTTCCACCGGCATCGGGTCCGGACCGCACCTTTCCGGCGAACTGCTGCGCTCGCTCGCCTCGATCGACGTGGTGCACGTGCCCTACAAGGGCGACGTCGGATTGACGCCCGCGCTGCTCGCCAACGAGGTGCAGATGGCGTTCCTGCCCTCGCCATCGGCCGCCTCCCTGATGAAGTCGGGCAAGGTACGGCCGCTCGCGGTGGCGACCGAATCGCGCTCGCGCTTTCTTCCCGGCCTGCCCACGGTGGCCGAGGCCGGCGTGCCCGGGTTCGCGCAGAGCATCTGGACGGCGCTGTTCGCCCCGAGCGGCGTAGCGCGCGACATCCTGCGCAGGATCAGCGCGGACGGCGTACGCATGGTGCGCAGCGCGGACGTGCAGAGAATGCTCGAGAAGTGGAGCGCCGAGGCGCTCGGGATCGAGCTGGATGAGGCCGATGCGCGCTATCGCGCCGAGGTGGAGAAGTACACGCGCCTGGTGCGCGAGGCGAACATCCCGCCCGTGGACTGAGAACGCCGGGCGCCGCGACCGCAGCGTCTCACCGGTCTTCGCGGATTCAGGCCGCCACGCGGCAATCCGGCAAGTCGGGAGAAGCTGCGGGCAACAGGACTTCCCGTCCCTCATTCAGGGCCAGAGGTGTCCGCCGGCCAGGGCCTCGCTCAGGCGCTCGAGCGGCCAGACATCGATGCCGTCTTCCACGCACAGCGATCGATCGCCCGAATAGACGAGAATCCTCCGCGCCAGCCCGGGCAACTCCGCGATGGCCCGCAGGCCCTGCAGCATCGGGGAGATCAGGCGCTGGCCCGCCTTGACTTCGACCGCGACGAATTCACGCCCCCGTCGCAGCAGAAAATCCACCTCGGTGCGCGACGCTTTCAGGGGCGCCCAATACGTGAGTTCATCGTAGAGCGTGTGCTCCTCGGCGTGTGCCCGCAGCAGGTGCAGCACGAATCCCTCGTACAGCGGCCCGATCTCCTCGGCCGTCACCGGTCCCGACTGCCGTTTCACCGCGCGCACCAGGCCGGGATCGACCCAGTAGAGCTTGGGGTGCTTGCGCTCCCGGACCCGGAGCTTCGCCTCGTAGGCGGGAAGCCTGTGGGCGAGGAGCGTGTCCTCCAGGATTTCGAGGTAGCCGTCCACCGTGGTGCGAGCTACGCCAGCGTCGCGGGCGATGCCAGAGACGCTGACGGTCTGGCCGTGAAACAGAGCCGCGATCGGGAGAAAGCGCACGAACCCGGGAAGACTGCGCACCAGGGCCTCCGCGCGGATCTCCTCACGCAGATACATTTGCACATACGCGTCCAGCGCCGCGTCCCGGTCCTCCGCACCCCATACCAGGGGGATGGTGCCGAACCGCAGCGCGGCTTTCCGATCGAACGCCACGCCCATCTCGGCGACGGTGAGCGGGTGCATGTGCTTGCGCACCGCACGGCCTGCCAGCAGGTTGGTACCGGCCACCCTGAGCTTGCGAGCGCTCGAACCCAGCAGCGCGAATTTCAGGCGGCGCGACTCGATGAAACGGTGCACCTCGTTGAGCAGTCCCGGCAGACGCTGCACCTCGTCCACGATCACCCACGAACCGGGTGCGAGGGCGGCAAGCTCCGAGCCGAACAGCGCGGCATCGGCCAAGTACTCGTGGTGGCGGCGCTCGTCGAGCAGGTCGATGCGGTGCGCTTCGGGCAGCCGGCCGGCGGCCCAGGTGCTCTTGCCTACCCCTCGGACGCCGAGTAGGAAGAAGCTGCCGCGCGGGAGCCGGCAGAGCCGCGGAAAGGAGCTGATAACCATGCCGTCATTTTACTACCGTATTTGACGGCATACTTTGCAATCGTTCCGGGGCTCCACCCCCGGGTTCACCCGGGCGTCGCTGCGCCGAGGTATGGCGGTGAAGCTCTCGGTCCAGCTGCCGCAGCCGCTGCATCGCTCCCGGGTGATGTGGAGCGCCGAGGTGCCCGGGATCGAGCTGGATGAGGCCGACGCGCGCTATCGCACCGAGCTGGAAAAGTATACGCGCCTGGTGCGCGAGGCGTACATCCGGCCCGTGGACTGAGAACGCCGGGCGCTGCGACGGCACTGTCTCACCGGTCTTCGCGAGATCAGGCCGCCACGCGGCTGTCCCGCGCGCCGCCGTTGACACCGGGCTTGCGCACCGGGGCGCGCGCTGAGGCTTCATATCGGCTGCGCTGCGTGTTCTTGATGCAAAATACCCCTCCGCCATGCCGCCGCCAGGCCTGTTGCCGCGCCGCCGGCGCGGCGCCTTCAGCTCCTCACACGGGGCTCACAGGGGATGGACCGCATGACCAGGACGCTCGTCGCAATGCTCGCCGCGCTCGCCTGCGCCGCCGCAACGGCACAGGACGCTTACCCCGCCACGCCGGTACGCCTCATCGTCCCGGCGCCGCCCGGCGGCGCCAATGACATCATCGCCCGCATCGTCGGGGAAAGGCTCGCCGAGCGCCTGAAGCAGCCGTTCGTGATCGACAACCGCCCGGGGGCAACCGGCAACATCGCCGCCGAGATGGTGGCGCGCGCCGCTCCCGACGGCTATACGATGCATATCGGGAACGCGACCATCTACCTCGTCAACCCGCGCATATTCACCAAGCTGTCATTCGATGCCGAGAAGGACACGCTGCCTGCCGCTTTGATCGCGGAGCTCACCAACGCGCTCGGGGTCGCGGCCGCTTCGCCCTACCGGTCGGTGCGCGACATCGTGGCGGCGGCGCACGCCAATCCGGGCAAGCTCAACTTCGGCTCCGGCGGCAACGGTACGACGGCGCACCTGTTCGGTGAGCTGCTCAAGGCGCGCACCGGTGCCGACATGGTGCACGTGCCCTATAAGGGCGCCGGCGCCATGCTGACCGATCTGGTCGCGGGCCGCATCGACTTCACCCTCGAGAACCTGCCGGCGGTGGCGCCGTTCCTGAAGTCGAAACAACTGCGAGCGCTTGCAGTGACCAGCGGCGAGCGCTGGCCGCTCGCCGCGGACCTGCCCACGATGCGGGAGCAGGGTATAGCGGACTTCGATATCACGAGCTGGTTCGCCCTCATGGTGCCGGCCAAAACGCCGCGCGCGATCCTGGATCGGCTGAACGAGGCGACCAACGCCGTGCTCCGCGAGCCCGAGACCATCAAGCGCCTCGAAGCGCTCGGTGCGCGCACGCTGCACGGCGACGTGGACAGGACGCTCGCCTATATCCGCTCGGGGAGCCGCGGCTGGATCGACGCGGTGACGGCGGCCCGCTTGAAAGTCGACTAGCGGGGCTGCGCAGATATCCAGCCGGTCAGCGGCCGCAGCGCCCCGTCGCGCAGCTCACCGATGAAACCCGCCCGCTGCGCATGATGATCGGACGCCGAGAACGATACCGGCGGCAGGATGCCGCCGGAGTCCCAGCCGCGGATCGACTCCATCGCATCGATGAAGCGCTCGCGCGAGGGAACCGGCCCCGCGCGCTCCAGCCCCTCTCCCACGAGCCTCCCGAACACCCATCCATACAGCGAGTACCGGTTGAGCGCATGTCCGGGGTG
>JADLDQ010000430.1 GCA_020846575.1 Burkholderiales bacterium | reverse complement strand
GGCTCGCGGCGGGCGCGTGATCGCCATCGCCAGCCACGACGACGCCCAGATCGCCGGCGCCGTCGACGAGGTCCTGCGCGTGCGCGACGACCGTGGCATCATGAACGCCCTGGTCTGCGCCGTGCCGCTGCAGTTGATCGCCTACTACATCGCCGTGGCCCGTGGCTGCGACGTGGACAAGCCCCGCAACTTGGCCAAGAGCGTAACGGTCGAATAACGCACATGGTGCATTGCAAAATCCCCCTTCCCAATGGCGTCTATGAAGGGGGTGACAAGAGCGCGAAGGCGGGTATCATGGTCTTTTTCGGGGCTAGGTACCGGTGTTTCCAGGCAACGAAATGATCGCAAGCCCATACGGCACCAACGGCAACGGCGACCGCCTGCTGCATCTGCAGGCCGTTAGCAAGGAATACAGCGCCGGCCCCGCGGCCGTCCGCGCGGTGCGTAGCGTGAATCTGACGCTAACCCGCGGCGAGTTCGTGCTCCTGGAAGGCCCGTCCGGAAGCGGCAAGACCACGCTGCTCTCGATCATGGGCCTGCTGATGAAGCCCAGCCACGGCAAGATCTACCTGCACGGCCAGGACGTCACGACCCTGGGCGAAGACCACCTGCCCGCCCTGCGCCTGAAGCACGTCGGTTTCATCTTCCAGACCTTCAACCTCTTCCCCGCCCTGACCGCGCACCAGAACGTCGCGTTGGCCCTGAAGCTGAAGGGCGTCGGCTGGCGCGCGCGGCGCAAGGAAGCCACGCGCCTGCTCGACCGAGTAGGCCTGAGCGACTGCATGCACCGCAAGCCCATGGAACTCTCGGGCGGGCAGCGCCAGCGCGTCTCCATCGCGCGCGCGCTGTGCGGCAGCGCCGACGTGCTCCTGGCCGACGAACCCACCGCGGCGCTCGACACCGAGACGGGCCTCTCGATCATGCAGTTGCTAAAGGAACAGACCCTCGATGGGCAGCGCGCGGTCTTCGTCGTCACCCACGACCCGCGCCTGCAGAAGTTCGCCACGCGCGTCGACCGAATCACTGACGGGCAACTGACCGTCGGAAGACCGCTGGACGGCACACCCCTCGCCGC
>JADLDQ010000081.1 GCA_020846575.1 Burkholderiales bacterium | reverse complement strand
CTGCTCTACCGCAGGGCAAGGCGACTGCTCGAGGAAGCAGCGCGCCTGGAAAGCGCGGCCGGTGATCTCGCCCGGGGATGGGAGGCCGAGGTCCGCCTCGCGGTGGATAACGTGTTCCCGACCTGGCTGCTGCTCGAATGCCTGGGCGAGTTCGGCCGCGAACACCCGGCCACGCGGGTGGAACTCCACGAGACCGTGCTCGGCGGGCACGAGGACCTGCTGGCGGCGCGCAAGGTGGAGCTGGCCATCGGCGGCGTGGTGCCCGCGGGCTTTCTCGGCGATGCGCTGATGACGCTGCGCTTCGTCTGCGCCGCGGCGCCCGCGCATGCGCTGCACCGTCTGGGCCGGGCGCTGACGCTGGAGGACCTGCGCTCGCACCGGCACCTGGTGGTGCGCGACTCCAGCGCGCTGCGCGGCCGCGACGGCGGCTGGTTGAACGAGACGCGCTGGACGCTCACCAGCAAGGGCACCTCCATCCGCGCCGCGGTGATGGGCCTGGGGTATGCCTGGTACGCCGAGGAGAGCGTGCGCGAGGAACTGCGATCCGGAGCGCTCGCGCCGCTGCCGCTCGCCGCAGGCGCGGAGCGCTTCGCCACGCTCTATCTGGTGTTCGCCGACCGGGAGTCCGCCGGGCCCGGCGTGCGGCGGCTCGCCGACATCATCCGCGAAGGCGTGCGCCGCAGTTGCCCGGAACCTGCTGCGGCAACTGCCGTCTGAGACGGCTCAGCGCTCGAACCGCGGGAGCTCGCGCGCGAGCCGCCAGGCCGCTACCGAACGTACCATGCTGGCGATATCCTGGTAGTCCTTCCTCTCGCGTCGCTGCAGGATCACCTTGAGCTCGTGAGCCATGAGATCTTCGAGGGATGCGACCTGAACCACGCCCTCGTCGGTCAGCAGCGACTCTGCGACCCGGCCGAAGTCCAGGGCGCCGAAGGAAGAAGTCTTCACTCCCGCGCGCGAGGAGACGTTCGCTCCCCCGCGACACCTGCTCAGGGATCATCCGGACGTGGGAGCTGCGCGTGGCAGGGCCAAGTCCGTGCGTTCGGGCTAAGTGGGCCGTTTCATGAAATCGGCAGCGTACTCCGGGCGGCAGTGTGCCGGTAGCGTTCGCTGGCTCACTGACGCTGCCATACTTATGAAACCGCGCACCAAGATCTCGCGGCCCGTCCCGGCTTGCCCTCGAAAGCGCCCCATGTCGCTGCTCAAACTCTCGATCGCCACCACCGATTACGACCACTTCCGCGACCTGCGCATGGGCCTGGTCAGGCCCGAGGGCATCGATCTCAACTGGCTCACGCTCGGCCACCACGAGTGCTTCGCGCGCTTCACCGCCAACCGAGAGTTCGACCTCTCGGAACTGTCCTTCGCCAAGTTCGCCGCGCAGGCGACGCGCGCGAACCCCGACATCGTCGGCCTGCCGGTGATCTGCTCGCGCCTGTTCCGCTTCGGTTCCTTCTACGTGAACCGCAACAGCGGCATCCGCGGCGTCGCGGACCTGAAGGGCAGGAAGATCGGCTCGCCCGAGTGGGCGCACTCCGCGGCCGTGTACATGCGCGGCTGGATGCACAACGACATGGGCGTGCAACTCGCCGACGTGCACTGGTACCAGGCGGGGACGAACTCGCCCGGCCGCGAGGAGAAGGTCGAACTCCAGCTTCCCCAGGGCGTACGGCTCACGCGCATCGCCGATCGCTCGCTCAGCCAGATGCTCGCCTCGGGCGAGATCGACTGCGCGATCGTCGCGCGGCCGCCGGACTGCTTTCTCCAGGGGCATCCCGACGTGGCGCGCCTCTATCCCGACTACCTCGAGATGGAGGAGCGGTACTACGCGAAGACGAGGGTCTGGCCCATCATGCACATCGTCGCCATGCGCAGGGAGATTCTCCAGACCCACCCCTGGGCGGCGCGCAACCTCTACAAGGCGTTCGAGGAAGCCAGGCGGCGCAGCATCGAGCGCCTGCTCGACCCGGCGGTGTCGCGCTACCCGCTCGCCTGGCTGCCGGAGCACGCGCGCCGCATGCGCGACCTCTTCGGCGGCGACCCGTTCCCCTACGGCATCGAGGAGAACCGTCCGACCTGGGAGCAGATGGCGCTCTACACCCACCAGCAGGGCATCGCGCACCACCGCTTCACGCCCGAGGAAATCTTCCCGAAGGGCATCATGACCAGGGTGGTGATCTGACGGATGCGGCGGCGAAGACGCTTTCCGGGCGGATGCGCGCGCCGCCGCCTCGTCGCTCTGCTCGCGCCCTGGCAGACCTCACGGCGCGTCGCCTCCGCACGCCAGGCATCCAAGGAGCCGTTCGTGAATCGTCCTCGGCGCATCGACAACCGCCATCACCCCACCCTGCTGCCGGGGCTCGGCCAGCGGCGCGGCGCTGGCGCACAATGCGCGAAACGCGCTACTGTAACGCCGTCCCCGATCGAGCTACACCCGAGGTAGAGCCCATGCGCGACGCAGTGCCCAGCGGCGGACCGGTTTCCGCCGAAACCCTCGCCGACCTCGCCGCCGCCAGCCGCATCCTTGCGGCGCAAGGCGTGGTCGATGCCTTCGGCCACGTCTCGGTGCGCCACCCCTCGGCGCCCGAGCGCTTCCTGCTGGCGCGCTCGATCGCGCCGGCGCGGGTGCTTCCCGAGGACATCATCGAGTACGACCTGGACAGCAACGCGGTGAACGCGCGCGGGCGCTCGAGTTTCCTCGAGCGCTTCATCCACGGCGAGATCTACAAGGCGCGGCCGGACGTGGTGTCCGTGGTCCACAGCCACTCGCCCTCGGTGATTCCGTTCGGGCTGGTGCCGGTGCCGATGCGGGCGATGTTCCACAGCGCGGCCTTCCTCGCCGCGGGCGTCCCGGTGTTCGACATCCACCGCCAGTTCGGCGCCACCGACATGCTGGTGAGCGACATCCCCAAGGGCGTGGCGCTCGCCGAGGTCATGGCGGAAAAGGACGTCGTGCTGATGCGCGGCCACGGCAGCGTCGCCTGCGGGCCAACGCTGGAGACGGCGGTGTTCCGGGCGGTCTATACCGAGGTGAGCGCGCGCGTACAGCACTGGACACAGGCCCTCGGCGGCGGCGCCGCGATGGCGGCGCTGGACGAGCAAGAGGGACGCCTGGCCGACGTCATCAACCGCACCGCCGGCATGCGCGCCTGGGACCTGTGGCGAAGCCAGGTGAAGAGCCAGCTCGGCTGGTAGCGCCTCGATGCGCGCACTGGAGGGAACGAGCCGTGCAGCCGCCAGACCGGATCGGCTCGCCGCCCCTGCGTGGTGATCCCGGCGGCCGGATTCCCGGTCCGGTTGCTCGCTGCCGGCGCCTTCAATCGGGACGGATGTTCGCCGCGCGCGCGATATCCTCGAACTGCCGGCGGTCGGCCTTGAGGAACGCGGCAAACTCCTCGGGCGTTCCGGTCGTGGGTTCGAGTCTCACTCTGTCCAGCACCTTCGCCTTGAAATCCGGATCCGCGAACAGCCGGTTGATGTGCGTATTGAGCGCGCGCAACCGCTCGGCGGGCGTCGCGCGCGGCGCGAACACCCCGTTCCAGGTGCTGACCCGCAGCTCCAGACCCAGTTCGCCGTAGGACGGCAGCTCGGGGATGAAGCTCGAGCGCTCGCCGCTGGTGACCGCCAGCCCCTTCAACTTGCCGGAACGCACCAGGGGAATGGCCTGGCCGGTGCCGATCTGCACCACCTGCACCTCGCCCGCCACCGCCGCGGTGAGCGCCTGCGGGCCGCTCTTGTAGGGAACGTGGTGAAACGCGATGCCGCGCGTCCTGAACCACTCGACGTAGATGTGCTGGTGCGAACCGAACCCCAGCGACGCCCAGGTGAGCGCGCCCGGCCTCGCCTTCGCCAGCGCAAGCAGCTCCTGCACGCTCGCGGCCGGAACCGACGGATGCACCATGAGCACGATCGCCTGCGCCCCGATGTTGGCGACCGGCGCGAAATGGACCAGGGGATCGAAGGCGAGCTTGGTGTAGATGACCGGATTGATGGAGATCGCACCCATGTTCGACACGCACAGCGTGTGGCCGTCGGGCGCCGCCTTGGCGCAGGCCTCCAGCCCGATGATGCCGTTGGCGCCGACGCGGTTCTCGACCACGAAGGGCTGGCCGAGCCGCGCGCCGAGCTGCTGGCCCATGGCGCGCGCGATGATGTCGGAAGCCCCGCCCACCTCGTGCGGAACGATGACGCGCACCGGCCGGGTCGGGTAGTCCTGCGCCGCGGATGGCGGCAGCCCTCCGGCGGCGGCGGCCAGAGCGGTCAGAAGCAAGAAGCTTCGCTGCGTCATCTGATTCACCGGATCCTCCGCGGGAGATGGATCGAGCGCACGATTGTAGCGGGGCGCTCCCAGGGTCGGGCCGAGCGCGAGCGCGAGCCCGCGCCGGCATATCCGCTATCATGCACGGCGCCCGCGCAGCGCGCGCAAGCGGGGGGATCGCATGCACAGTAGGCCGCCGCTCGGCGCGCGTTCGGGCATGTCCGTGCGCAAGCGCAGCGTTCGAGTCACCCTGGTGCTCGCGGGGGCGGTCGCGCTGGCGGCCTGCGACGAGGCGCCCCGGCAGCGCGACCTCTACGCGAGCCTGGAGGACTGCCGCAAGGACTGGGGCGCCGAGCAGAACTGCGAGCGCGCGCCCGCGGGCACCGGCGCCAGGCCCGCAACGACGAGCACCTCCTCCTACTGGTACGGCCCGCCGCGGCCGGCGAGCCGCGACGCGCGCGGCCAGCCCGCCCCCGCGCGCAACGCGGTGGCGGCGCACTCGGTGAGCCGCGGCGGCTTCGGTTCATCGGCCGCGTTTCACTCGAGCGGCGGCTGATGCGCAGGGAACGGCTGTCGCCCCGCCCGGGCTGGCAGGCGCGTTGCGAGGCGCAGGGCTTTCACTTTCACTCCGCCGGCGGCGCCTACTGGGACGAATCCGCGTGCTACGCGCTTTCCGCGGGCGAGGTGGATGCGATCGAAGCGGCGACCGCGGAGTTGCACCGCGTGTGCCTGGATGCCTGCGAACACGTCGTGGGCGAGCGCCGCACCGCCGAACTCGCGATACCCGAGGCGTACGCGGGCCTGGTCGCCGAATCCTGGAACAGCCGCGATCCGTCCCTGTTCGGCCGTTTCGACCTCGCCTGGAACGGCTCGGGCGAACCCAAGATGCTCGAATACAACGCCGACACACCCACCGCCCTGCTCGAAGCGAGCGTCGCGCAGTGGTTCTGGCTCCAGGACGTGTTCCCCGAGCGCGACCAGTTCAACTCGCTGCACGAGAAACTGATCGAGCGCTGGGGCGAGCTGCGGGCGCGACTGCCCGGCGGCTGCAACGTGCACTTCGCCTGCACGCGCGACCACGAGGAAGACGCCGGCAACGTGGACTACCTGCGCGACACGGCCATCCAGGCCGGCCTGCGCGCGCCGTTCCTGTTCATCGACGAGATCGGCTGGAGCCGCACCGGGCGCTGCTTCGTGGACGGGGCCGACCTGCCGCTCGAGGCGCTGTTCAAGCTCTATCCGTGGGAGTGGATGGTCCGCGAGCGCTTCGGACCGTGCCTTCTGGAGCGCAGCTGCGCGATGATCGAGCCCGCGTGGAAGATGATGCTGTCCAACAAGGCGGTGCTGGCGCTGCTGTGGGAGCTCAACCCCGGGCATCCCAACCTGCTGCCCTGCTACCTGGACGCGGGCGCGCTGCGCGGCGCGGACTACGTGCGCAAGCCCATCCTCGCCCGCGAGGGTGCGAACATCAGCCTGCGACGCAGTCGCGAGGCGATGTCGAGCGGCGGCAGCTACGGCGCCGAGGGCTACGTGTACCAGGCATACGCGCCGCTCGCGCAGTTCGACGGCAGGCACGCGGTGATCGGCTCCTGGATCGTGGGCGAAAAGCCGGCGGGCATCGGGATCCGCGAGGACGACTCGCCCATCACGCGCGACACCAGCCGCTTCGTACCCCACTATTTCCGTTAGCACGCGAAGGACCGCCCCATGGACCAGCTGCTGGCTTCACTTTCCGGACTGGACGACTACCTCGCCTATCTCGCGCTCGCGCTGGCGCTGCTGGCGCTGTTCCTGGCGATCTACGTGCGCGTCACGCCCTACCGCGAATTCGCGCTGATCCGGGAGGGGAATCTCGCCGCCTCGCTGTCGCTCTCCGGGGCGCTGCTCGGCTTCGTCGTGCCGCTCGCCTCGGCGATCGCTCACAGCGTGGCCTGGTGGGACATGCTGCTCTGGGGGGCGGCGGCCCTCCTGGTGCAACTGGCCGCCTTCGGCGGCGCGCGCCTGCTGGTGCCCGGCCTCGCGACCGACATCCCCGCGGGCCGCACGGCGCAGGGACTGTTCCTGGGAGCGGTCTCGCTCGCCGCCGGGATACTCAATGCCGCCGCGATGACCTATTGAAGCGCCGGGAGCAAGGGGCTGCTCGCCCCTCGCCTCGACTCAAAGGAAAGCTGCGCTTGCGCTCGGGCCACCGCCCGCACCGCGGCCGGCGCGCGCCGCATGCTCGCGCCAGGAAAGGGCCGGTTCGGCCTCACCGCAACGCCCACAGCGCCACCCACAGCGCGGCCGCGAGACCCCAGAACACCGGCAGCATCCCGAACACGCTGCCCAGCGCGCCGTACATGACCGGCGTGGTGGCCACGCTCAGGTTGACGACGGCGGTGCGCAATCCCACTGCCTCGCCGGCGCGCCCGGCCGGCGCCGACTCGTGCAGCACGGCCATGGCGAGCGGCTGGGTCACGCCCAGGTTCATGCCGAGAAAGAAGGCGAGCACCGCCAGTACGAGCACGCTCTGCGAGAGCGGGAACAGCACGAACAGCCCCCCCGCCAGCACCAGCGAGAGCCAGATCAGACGCAGCGCCGGGATGCGGCCCGCGAACAGGGGCACCAGAATGCGCACGAAGAACGTCGCGGCGGCGAAGCTGCCGAGGATGATGCCGATCGAAGTCGCCGCAAGGCCGATGCCCGCCCCGTACACCGGGACGAGAAACGAGAACACCTCCCAGGCGCTCACGTGCAGGCCGGTGAGGAGATACACGGTGCGAAGCCCGGGGTCGCGCAGCAGGTCGAGCGCGCGCCTGCCGCGGCGCGACGCGCCCCCCGCGCCATCGCCTGCGCCGAGCGCGCGCGGCGGCGGCAGCGCGAGCCGGGCGCTCGCGAGCGCAACCGCCGCGAACACCGGCAGGCTGGCGAGCACGATGAACGCACTGGAATGCCCTGCCCGGTCGATGATGCCGCCGGCGAGTATCGGGCCGACCACCCCACCGGAGGAGAAGGCGATCGAGAGCCAGCTGAAGTTCCGATTCCGGTCCTCGCGCCGGCCGAACAGGCCCACCACGCTCTGGGACGACACCGCGAAGGCCGTGGCGCCCAGCCCCGCCAGGGCGGCGGTCGCGAACAGCGCCGGCAGCCCGGGCCATACGGCGGGAAACAGGAGGGAAACGACGAACAGCACCGCACCAGCGAACAGCGGCAGGCGCGCGCCGAAGCGGTCGTTCAGCCTGCCTATGGACACCGCGAAGAGCATCGGCAGCAGGGCAGAGAGCGCGGTGAGCGTGCCCACCACCACCGGCGGCGCCTGCAGGTACAAAGCGGCCAGCAGCACCGCCACGCTGGCGCCGGACTTCGCGGCGTGGTTGAGCCCGGCGAAGAGAAACAGGGCGTAGAGCGTCAAGCGATTTCCCGTTTGGCCACCGCTGGCGGTTACGATTACGAGCGCGCCGGCCCGGCGCCTACAATCGCGCCGGCCCGGCGCCGGCGCACCAACCGGGATGCAACTAGCGCAGGTTGCGGACGCAGCCGCG
>JADLDQ010000080.1 GCA_020846575.1 Burkholderiales bacterium | reverse complement strand
TCGTGAAAAACGAGAGCATCGCGCGGCCGACGTCGGCCGGCGGCGGCAGCAGGTAGGCCGGAACGCGTCCGGCCGATGCGAGCCAGGCCGCGGCGAGCGCGAGGAGGAAGGCCGCGGCGACCATGCGTCGCGCGGCGCGCGACGGCACGGGCCGGTTGCGCGGGCCGGCGCCCGCCGCGCGGGCGACTGGCGTGCTGCTCAAGCGCTCACGCGCGCAGCGTCTTGTCCCAGGTGAGCGCGCCCACGTCCGGCACGCTCGGCACCATCCCCATCGCGCGCGCGATGGTCCATGCCGTGTGAACCGCCTTCGCGTGCCTGTCGCCGAACACTTCGGGCGTCGAATTGACCCGGTCGAACCACCAGTCGAAGAACTTGCGATCGATGTTGGCCTGCCTGGCCATGGCGCCGAACACCTCGTCGCGGTGCGACAGCGCGTAGCCGGCCGAAGCCTTCAGCATCCGGTTGAACTCGCGGAACGCGTCGGGTTGCGCCGCGAGCTTGTCCGGATACGACACGTTGATCGCCGCGGTCAGTTGCCCGTACGCCGCGTTGAGGATCTTGCCGGTTTCGCAGACGTTGACGAACTCGCCCGACTGCAGGGCACGCCACGACTGGCTGTGAATCAGCGTCGCGGCATTGACCTGCCCGGTGGCGAGCGCGGCCGGCAGGTTCGGCGCCTGCACCTCGACCTGCCGCACGTCGCCGCCCTCCAGCGTCATGTTCAGACCGAACTCGCGGCGCAGCGCCTCGCGCACGAACATGTAGCCCGTGGAACGCAGGCCGTACGAGCCGAGGGTGCGGCCCTTCAGATCCGCGCCGCTGCGCAGCGGGCTGCCCTTTCTCACCCAGACGCCGCTGCCCTCGCCCGCCGGGGACATCTCCAGCGCGGAGGACAGGATGCGCAGCTCCAGACCGCGGGCGAGCGCGGCGGGCACGCTGATCACCGCGGTCATGATGACGTCGTACTGCTTCGTCGCGGTCGCCTGCAGCAGCTGGGGGATCAACAGGCCGGTGTCCTCGAGGTCGATCAGGTCCGATTTCACTTTGCCGTTACGGATCGGCCAGAGCACCGCGTCGTACCCCGGGTCGAGCAGATGCGCATAGGTGACCTTCTGCTTCGCCCGCGCGCGAATCGGCACGGCAGCAAGCAGCGCGGGCACTGCGGCGGCGCTCAGGAACTCTCGACGCTTCATGGTTCAGCCTCCTGTGAAGGGATTTCGGAAGACGATTCTATGGAGCGGAACAGCGCGTGCAGCCGCTCGCGCAGCGCGGTGAGTCGCGGTTCTTCGGCCGGACGGCGCGGCCGCGGCGTGCCGACACTGACGATCTCGAGCACGCGCGTGGGCTTGTTGGACAGCAGCACGATGCGGTCGGCGAGCGTCAGCGCCTCGTCGATGTCGTGCGTGACGAACAACACCGTGCGGCCGGTGCGCTGCCAGATGCGCTCGATCTCGGCGCGCAGCCGGCGCCGGGTGTTGGGGTCGAGCGCTGAGAATGGTTCGTCCATCAGCACGATCGACGGCTCGACGACGAGCGCGCGTGCGATCGCAACGCGCTGGCGCTCGCCGCCCGAGAGCATCGACGGGTACTTGGACGCCGCCTCGGTCAGGCCCACCAGAGCGAGCAGCTCGCGCGCCCGCGGTTCGCGCCGGCGCGCCTCGGCGGCGCCGAATCGCAGCTGCGCGCCGAGCAGCACGTTGTCCAGCGCGTTTCGCCAGGAGGCGAGCCGCGGCGACTGAAAGACGAAGGCAACCTCGCCCCACGCATCGCGCGGCGCTCGGCCGCCGACCCGCACCGCGCCGCCGTCGGGCTCGATCAGGTCGCCGATCAGGCGCAGCGCCGTCGACTTGCCGCAGCCCGAGGGGCCGAGAAGGCAGACGAATTCGCCGCGCCCGACGCTGAAGTCCAGCCGCTCGTAGATGGGCTCGCGGCCGAATGCAAGCCGCACGCCCTCGAAGACGATTGCAGCAGCCATCGCGTGGGCCGCGCTACGGCCAGTAGCGCCAGCGGCGCCGGCCCGCGGGATCGCCGGTGACCCGGCAGGGTGCGTCGAGGAGCAGCGTCTCGCCGGCGGCGCCGTGCCGCGGCCAGCTGGGCAGCCCGGGATGGGTCGGCTCGCCCGTGCGCGCGAACGCGATCCACGCATCGCGCACCGCCGCGGCCAGCCGTGCCGCTCCCTCGCGATCGGCGCCGGCGAGCATCGGCGCGTCCCAGTCGGCGAGCGTATCGAACACGAACGGCAGTTCGATGCAGTGGCAGGCGCCGAACGCGTTGCCCGGCGCTGCGAAATCGAAGCGGAACACGCGCGCCGGTCGATCGAGCGCCGCGAGCCGCTCGGCGAACGCGTAGACGCCGCCGGCGAACGAGGCGTCGCCGAGCATCGCCCCCAGCAGCCCGCCGGCCCCGGGCAGGCGCGCGCGCTGCCGGTACTCGGCGATCGCATCGCCGGCGGCGGCGCCGAAGTGGCCGGCAAATACGCCGCGCAGCGCATGCTCGGAAGCGCTCGCCATCTCGGGCAGCGGCGCGAAGAATGCCGCCATCTCGTCGTGCGTGTAGCCGATGATCAGGTCGCGTTCCGCGGCGCCGGCCAGCGCCGCACCGACGACATCGTCGCCCAGCAGTTCGTGATCGGCGACCGGCATGAAGGGCGGGGTGGTGTTCGCGAATACGGCCATCGAGCGCGCGACCGCGACCTGCGCGGTGTTGATCCGCTCGGCCGGCACCTCGCGCCAGTCCGCCGCGCCGCTGATGCCGAGCTCGCGCTGCATCGCCTCGCCGATGGCGGCGGCGTCGGCTCGCGAACGCAGCGAGCGGCCGAACGGCGCGCTGTGCACGATCGCGCGGCGAAAGCGCGACCGCGCCCGAGGCGAGGCGAGCATGGCGAGCACCGACAGGCCGCCCGCCGACTGCCCGAAGACCGTCACGTTGTCCGGATCGCCTCCGAAGGCGGCGATCTGCTCCCCCACCCAGTCGAGCGCGGCGAACTGGTCATACAGGCCCAGATTCGGCGGTGCGATGCCGGGCAGATGCATGAAGCCGAGCGCGCCGAGCCGGTAGTTGACACCGACGACCACCACGTCGCCATGGCGCGCCATCGGCGCGCCGGAGTACCACGACAGCGAACCCGCGCCGGTCCAGAACGCGCCGCCATGAAACCAGACGAGCACCGGGCGCCGGGCGCCGTCGGCCGCCGGCGTCGCGATCGTGAGCGTCAGGCAGTCCTCGGACTGCGGCAGATCGAAGTCTCCCATCGCGGCACGCAGGCGCGAGGGCGGCTGCGGCGGGATCGGGCCGTCGCGCGTCGCGTCACGCTCGCCGCTCCAGGACCGCGGCGACTGCGGCATCGCGAAGCGCTGCGCGCCAACGGGTGCAGCCGCGTACGGCACACCGCGGAACATGCAGACGCCGGCTTCGACAACACCGCGCAAGACGCCGAACGACGTGCGGGCGATCGGTTCGGTGCTCATCGGTACCTCGCTTTGGAATGAAGCGGCGCGACCAATGTATCCCAATTCATTTTTCTCCCGCAAGCGCCACCGGCGGGCACGCAGGGCGCAGCACCTGCAGGCGCCATCGAGATGCAGCGGTGGAAGCACCTGGGCACCTGGGCACCTGGGCAGCCGCGCCGCCGGCGCGCCGTGCGAGCGCTGCCGATCAACCTTCCTGTCCCTCGATGGGTTTCCACAGCTCGGGGCAGGCTGCTTCGCGGCGATTGATGACCCGCTCTCACGAATCGGGCGCAAGACCTCGCCCATGGACCGGCGGCGCGACCGGCGCTACGATGTGCCCGTCGCATGGACCGGACTGGAGGAGGCCAATGAACTTCAGGAAGCTTGCGAAGCCGGTGCTCGCCGCCGCGCTGCTGCTGGCGAGCGCCGCTGCCACGGGTGAGTGGCCGGAGAAGCCGATCCGGCTCGTCGTTCCGTACGCCGCCGGCGGGGGCGGCGACACCACTTTTCGGCCCCTCATGCCGGTGCTCGAGACGCGGTTCGGGCTGCGTTTCGTCATCGACAACAAGGCCGGCGCGAGCGGCAACATCGGCGCCGCCGACGTGGCGCGCGCCGCGCCCGACGGCTATACGCTCCTTCTGGGAGCGTCGAACAACTTCGTCATCAACCCTTTCCTCTACCGGGACATGGGTTTCGACCCGTTGAAGGCGTTCGCGCCGATCACCGTGGTGTCCAACTCGCCGTCGGTGGTCGCGGTGAATACCGCGGTGCCGGCGAACTCGCTGCGGGCGCTGGCGGAGTACGCGAGGGCGAATCCGGGCAGGCTGAACTACGGCTCGCCCGGCACCGGCACCCCGGCGCACCTCGCCGCGGAGTTCTTCTCCCACCTCGCCGGCGTCAAGATGGTTCACGTGCCCTTCAAGGGGTCGCCACCGGCGGTGCTCGCGCTGCTGCAGAACGAGGTGCAGGTGTACTTCACGCCGCCTGCGCCGATCGCCAACGCGCTGCGCGGCGGGAAGGTGAAGCCGCTGGCCGTCGCGATGCTGGAACGGCTCTCAACGATGCCCGAGGTGCCGACCACGAAGGAAGCCGGCTTCGAGGAGCTGCAGACCGGCAACTGGTGGGGGTTCGTGGCGCCCGCGGGTACCGCGAGCGCCATCCTCGATCGACTGCAGTCCGCGGTGCAGGTCGCCCTCACCGATGCGACGGTGCGCAAGCGCTACGCCGAGCAGGGCACGATCGCGATCGGGAACAGCCGCGCGGAATTTGCCGCCATGCTCAAGAGCGAATCCGTGCGCTGGAAGAGGATCATCGACATCGCCGGCGTCGGGCCGCAGTAGGAAGGCCGCTCATGGCCCGGGTCGCTCTTGCCCAGTTCAGCGGCAACATCGACAAGGAGAAGAATCTCGACAAAGCGCTCGGACTCGCCTGCGAGGCGGCGCGCAACGGGGCGAAGCTCATCTGCTTTCCCGAGTTGTGCACGACGGTCTACATGCCCTTCGAGAACGACGCGCGCCACTTCGCCAGCGCCGAAGAAGTGCCCGGTCCGGCCGTGAACCGCATGGCGCGCGTGGCGCGCGAAACGGGGACGGTGGTGGTGTTTCCGCTCTTCGAGCGAGCCGCCGACGGCTACTACAATGCGGCGGTGGTTCTCGGTCCCGAGGGGCAGATCATCGGCAAGTATCGCAAGTCGAGCATCCCCACCACGCAGCTCATTCCCGGCGGCTCCGAGCGGTTCTACTTCAAGCCCGGCGATCTCGGCTATCCCGTGTTCGAGACGCCGTTCGGGCTGCGCATCGGGATCATCATCTGCTACGAGCGCAATGCGGTCGAGCCCGCGCGCTGCATCGGGCTCGCCGGCGCGGACGTCCTGTTCGTTCCCGTCGCCACCGTCGCCGTGACCCGGCCCTGGTGGGAGGTCCTGCTGCGGGCGCACGCCATCCACAACCTCTATTACGTGGCGGCCTGCAACAAGGTGGGTTTCGACATCGGCGGCGCTCCGGACGAGCCCTACTACGGCCGCAGCATGTTCATCGATCCGGGCGGGCGGGTGATGGCGCAGGCGAGCGAGACCGAGGACGAGATCATCTACGCGGACCTCGAACCCTCGCTCGTGCGCGAGGCGAGGCGCAGATGGACCTTCTACGAGGACCGGCGTCCCGAGCTCTATGGCGCCATCGTGAGCAAGACGAACCGTCTCGACGGACGCCGCGCGAGGTGTCGCGCGCCAGCGCGGCGAACCGCAGGGCCGGGCGCGAGAGCGAGCGCCCTATTCGCGTGACCATGGCCACCTCGCGCGTCACGGCCGGGGCGGCGAGCTGGCGCACGACGGCATTTGCCGCAGCGATGATCGAGCGCGCGCAGGGGGGCAGGACGGCGGCGGCGAGTCCTGCCTCGATCGGACCGGCCTGCCGGTTGAATGAGCGCCGCTAAGCAACTATCCTGTTCGCAGGCCAGTCGTGGGGATCCAGCCATGAAACAGCCGAGATTCGTCGCGGGAAGGGCCGTCGCAGGGACGACGGCCGCGGTTACCCTCGCTGCGGCGACGTGCTGGTGTACGCCGCCGGCGCTCGCGCAGGATTATCCGGCACGGGGAATCCGTGTGATCACGCCGGTCTCCTCCGGTTCCGGAGGCGACATCGTGGTGCGCTACTATGCGGACAAGCTCGCCAAGCTCACCGGCAAGCCGGTCATCGTGGACAACAAGGGTGGAGCGCAAGGTATTGTCGGCACGGAGTACGCGTCCCGCGCCAAACCGGACGGCTACACCGTATTGATCACGCCGGCGAGCTCGATGCTGGCGGCGCAGCCGCACTTCTTCAGGAACCTCTCGTTCGATCCCTTCAGGGACTTCACGCCGGTGGTCACGCTCGCCTGGCTGCCGTTCTGCATCGCGGTCGATGCCAGGAGCACTGTCAGGAGCATCGAGGAGCTTGTCGCCCACTTGAGGAACAGGCCGAACAACGGCTTTTACGGCATGACCAACAACACCGGGATGGCGACCTCCGAGCTGCTCAAGCACATGACCGGACTGAAAACGGTCCAGGTGCCGTACAAGTCCTCGCCGCAGTCGCTCACCGGTCTGATCACCGGCCAGGTGGACTTCATGGTCGCGGACTCTACCTTCGCCAGCGGCCACGTGCGTGCCGGGCGCATACGGGTGGTGGCGGTCACCTCGGCGATGCGCTCCAGCTCGCTGCCGGATGTCCCCACCATGATGGAGTCGGGCTTTCCGGACTTCGAATTGAGCGCCTGGTGGGGCGTCGTTGTTCCCGCCGGAACCGGCAAACCGATCATCGACAGACTTGCCGGCTGGTTCGGGCAAATCACCGAGCTCGAAGAAACGCGGAAGTTCCTGTTCAACGTCGCCACCGACGTGATGCCGGGAACACCGGAATCCATGGAGGCGAAGCTGAAACAGGAGTACGAGCGCTGGGGGAAGCTCGTGGCGCTCACGAAGATACAGCCGCAGTAGCATCTGCCACAGCAGCGCCGCAGCGGATGGCGCAAGCCCTGGTGCCGCGTGATATCCAGAACGGGAACACAGCGTCAATGAGCGAACCGATCCGCTTTGCCTCCGACGGCTTGCAGCTTGCAGGCCTTCTGCATCGGCCCGCCGATCAGAAGCCGCACGAGCGCCGCCCCGCCTTTATCGTGATGCACGGTTTTGGCGGAAGCAATCAGGGCGCTTCGGGCGTCTGGGCGGCGCGAGCCTTGACCGGCTGGGGCTACGTCTGCCTGCAATTCACCTTCCGCGGTTGCGGTGAAAGCGAGGGCGAGCGGGGCCGCGTCATATGCCTGGAGCAGGTTGCCGATGCCCGCCATGCCATCACCTACCTTCAGAGTCGACCGGAAGTCGATCCCGAGCGCATCGCGCTGTGCGGATTGAGCCTCGGCGCGGCCGTGGCCATCTATACCGCGGGCATGGACGATCGCGCCGCCGCCGTGATCTCGCAGGGCGGCTGGGGCAATGGCGAGCGAAAGTTCCGGCTTCAACATACCGGCCCGGAGTGGAGCCGGTTCATGGCCCAGCTTACCGATGGCATCCGGATGCGCGAGACCACCGGCAGATCCCTCATGGTGCCCCGCTACGACATCGTGCCGATTCCGCCGCGGCTGCGCGACTACCTCGCCAATGATCCCGGTTCGATCATGGAATTCCCGGCCGAAACCCCGCTCAGCATGTTCCTGTTCCAGCCCGAGGAGATGATCGCCCGCATCAGTCCGCGGCCGGTGCTGCTGCTGCACGGCGCGGGGGATTCCGTGACGCCGGCGAGCGAGTCGATGGCGCTGTTCAAGCGGGCGAGACCGCCCGTAGAGCTGCATCTCATCGACGGCGCCGACCATTTCATGTTCGCCGAGGACAACGAGCGCACGGTGACGCTGGTGCGCCAGTGGATCGAGCGCTATTTCCCGATGCCGCGTCACTTGATCCAGATCAAGTGAGCCCGCGCGCCCCGCGTGAGGAAATGCTCCCCGCGAAGGCGCGGGCTGTGACGGCGTCTTTTCGAGAGCGATAGGCCTTGCCCGCGTGCTCAGGCAGCGGCTTGCGCCAGGGCGGCCATCTGGGCGGGGCGCACCCGGTGCCGCGATGCGAGCGCGCCCACGGACCGCCACGAAGGCAACGCCATGGACAAAGTCATCATCTCCGCCGCCATCACCGGGTCCAGCCCCAACCGGGACAACAATCCGAACCTGCCGATGACGCAGGACGAGGTGGTGGACGCGGCCCTGTCCTGCTGGCGCGCGGGCGCGGCGATCATCCACCTGCACGCCCGCACGGCGCAGGGCGCGCCGACCATAGACGCCGGCTGCTACCAGGTGATCATGGAGCGCGTGCGCGCCGCGGGCTGCGACGTCGTCTTCAGCATCAGCACCGGCGACGTGGGGGGCCGCGTCAGTCTGGAGGACCGCATGGCGCTGCTCGATCTGGAGCCCGAGATGGCAAGCCTGCTGTGCGGATCGCTGAACCTGGGCGAGAAGCGCGTGTACGTCAATCCGTACGAATTCATCGCGCGGATGGCCCGGCGCATGAGCGAGATCGGCTGCACCACAGAGCTGGAGATCTTCGACGCCGGCATGCTGGCGAGCGCGCGCCGGCTGGTGGACGAGGGAATGATCCGCCGCACCGCCGCCTGGCAGTTCGGCCTGGGCTCGCCCGGCGCGGCGCCGGCCGACGTGGGAACGATGGCGTACTGCATCTCGCGCGTTCCGTCCGGGGCGCCCTGGTTCCTCCTGGGACGCGACGCCAACCAGATCCGCATGAACCTGGTCGCGCTCGCGCTGGGCGGGCACATACGCACGGGTTTCGAGGAGAACGCCTACTACCTGCCCGGGCAGCTGGCCGCCAGCAACGCGCAACTGGTCGAAAGGACGGTCCGGCTGGCGGCCGAAGTCGGGCGCGCGGTTGCCTCTGCGGACGATGCGCGCCGGATACTGGGCACGCGCAGGGCGCCCGGCTCGCCGCGGGCCGCCGGCGCACGAGGAGATAACGCATGGGAATGAACATCGCCGAGAAGATCCTCGCGGCGCACGCGGGCGCCGACACCGTGAAACCGCAGGACGTGGTCGAGGTCACGCCCGACACCATCGTGCTCATCGACGTGAACTTCCAGATCCCGTCCATGGGCTGGGAGTTCCTCAGGATCGCGGACCCCGAGCGCGTGCTCGTCGTCTTCGACCATTACGTACCGGCAAAGGACATCGCCTCGGCGAGCGCGCACCGGCTGGGACGGGAGTTCGTGCGCAAGTTCGGCATCAAGCGCTTCCACGACGTGGGGCTGCGCCAGGGCATATCGCACCAGGTCATAGGCGAGGAGGGATACGCGCTGCCGGGCGACATCCTGGTCTGCGTCGATTCCCATACCTGCAGCGCCGGGGCGTTCAACGCGGTCGCCCGCGGCCTGGGCACGGCGGAAGTGACTTCCGCCACCTGCCTGGGCAAGACCTGGTTCCAGTGCGGTGAAACGGTGCGCTACGAGTTGGAGGGGCGTATCGCCGAGTTCGTCGCGCCCAAGGACGTATTCCTGCACCTCGCCAACGTCTACGGCGCCCATACCCTGCAGAACATGGAGTTCCACGGGCCGGTGGTGGAGCACTGGGAGATCGACGAGCGCCGCGCGCTCGCCACCATGTGCGCCGAAGTGGGCGTGGAGTTCGCGCTGTTCCCCTGCGACCGCAAGCTCGAACACTACCTGCACGCCAGGGGCAGGAGCGGCTTCAGCCCGGTCATGCCGGACCCGGACGCCCGTTACGCGGCCGAGCGCCGCATCGACGTGTCGGGCATCGAGCCCATGATCGCCCTGCCGCACCAGGTCATGAACAACTGCAAGCCGGCCGGCGAACTGAACGATGTCAAGGTCGACCAGTGTTTCATCGGCGCCTGCTGCAACGGCACGCTCGAGGACATCCGGATCGCCGCGCAGATCGTCAAGGGACGCAAGGTCGCGGACGGCGTGCGCTTCATCGTGACCCCCGCTTCGCAGAACGTGCACCGGCAGGCGATCGAGGCGGGATACGTGGGCACGCTGCTCGAGGCCGGCGCGATCATGACCAGCGCCACCTGCGGCGCGTGCGGCGGCAGCGCCCTGGGCGTGCTGGCCCCCGGCGAGCGCGCCATCAGCGCCGGCCCGCGCAACTTCAAGGGTCGCATGGGAAGCCCGGATGCGGAGATCTTTCTCGGTTCTTCGGCCAGCGTGGCGGCATCGGCGTTGACCGGCCGTATCACCGATCCCAGGAGCGTGTGATGGCGGACAGAATCCAGTCGCGGGTCTGGAAGTTCGGCGACGGTATCAACAGCGATCTCATACTGCCGGGACACGCCATCTCCAGGCCGATCCCCGATCAGCGCAAGTACGTGTTCGAGGCCAACCGGCCTGGCTGGGCGGCGCAGGTGCAGCCCGGCGACGTGATCGTCGCCGGCTTCGACTTCGGCGTGGGTTCGGGCAGGCCCACGCCGCGGGTGCTCAAGGACGCCGGCATCTCGGTGATCCTCGCCGAGTCCTTCAACGGCCTGTTCTTGCGCCAGTGCGTCAACTTCGGCCTGCCGATCATGCAGTGCGCGGGCGTACGCGCCCTGTTCGAGGAGATGGATCCCGTCGAAGTGGACTTCGACGCCTGGTGCGCCGTCAATCGGCGCACCGGCCGGCGCGTCGAAGCAAACACGCTGCCGGAGATGCTGAAGAGGACCATGCTGACCGGCGGCGTGGTGCCGTTCCTCATCTCCCAGGGCTACATCCGCGAGGCCGTGCCGCTGCGCCCGGCCTGACGGCGCCCGGGCGGGTCTGACGCTTCGAGACGCGAAGCAGGTCGCAGAGCTCCGTGCGCTTCTCATCCGGCAGGGCCTCCGATCGAGGCCCGCATCCACCACGATCGGCCGATGCTCTCGGCTCCCGCAACGGCACCGGCATCGGGCAGGGGCGCGACCACGCTGATCGCCCACGGCAACCCGCTTGCCTCGGTGCCGAACGGCATACGCGCGTCGGCGCCGCTCGCGTTCGCTCTACGGTACGGCCTGATAAAATCCCCGCAAGCGACGGGGGTACCATGCTCGTGAACCGGACGCAAGTCCTCGAGGCGCTCGCCGAGCGCCGGCCGCAGATCGCCACGCGCTTCGGCGTGAAGCGCCTCTCCCTGTTCGGGTCGGCAGCGCGCGACGAGCTTCGCGACAGTAGCGACGTGGACGTGCTGGTGGAATTCGAGGGTCCGGCTACGTACCGGGGCTATTTCGAGCTCAAGGACTACCTGGAGGCGCTCCTCGGAAGGACCGTGGACCTCGTTACCGACCAGGGCCTCAGAGCAAGAGCGCGCAGGCACGTCGAGCGAGACCTTGTCCGTGTCGCGTGACTGGCTGCTCTACCTCGACGACCTGATCGACGGCGCGGAGAAGATCCAGCGCTTTCTGAAAGACCGCAGTCTCGCGGCTTTCATCGCGGACGAAGTTCTATTCGACGCGGTCCTGTTCAATCTGCAGGTGATCGGCGAGGCCGTCAAGAAGATTCCCGAAGACGTCAAGGCGGCCGTTCCGCATGGCGACTGGTCGGGGCGGCGCGCATGCGCGACCTGATCGCGCACCACTATTTCTCGATCGACGCACAGATCGTGTGGGAGGCGGCCACCCAGCACGTGCCGGGGATTCTCGGCCACGCGAAGCGGATTCGCGATCGCTTCGACAGCGGCGATGAATCCTCTGCCGCATCGCCATAGCGTCGAACCCACGCAGTCAATAAGCGCCCTGAGGCGCACCGGCCCCGCCAGCTGACGCCGCGGAGGCCAACGATGACCGCGCGCGTGAATCCGGAGTGGCGCGGCGCGGCACGGCAGCCCGGCGCAGCGCTTGCGTCCGGTGCTCGTCTGCGAGTGCTCGACGCCCCCGAACGCGAGGGCCACCCGGCGATCAACGCGCAGATCCGCGCGCACCACGCTGCCGGTGACCTCGAGGTCCGCAAGCGCAACCGCGCCCGCGTCGGTTCGCCGCACCGCGGCGGACCGCCCTGCCCCGGACGGCGGCCGGGGCGCGCCTCAAGCAACCTTCGCGGCGGCCTCGATCCTGCGCACGCGGCACAGGATGCAGCGCGCCACCGAGCCGCCGACGATCGGATCGACGTCGTCCCTGAGCGGCGTGAGCACGTTGGCGCCGGCGCTGAGCACCCCTTCGACCGGATCCTCGCCGGGCATGTACCAGAGCCCCTCGGCGTTGACCACCTGCGGGTGCATGCCCTCGACGATCGCGACCTGGCGGCGGATCGAGCGCTCGGTGGTCGGCGCCTCCACCGAAACCCAGTCGCCCTCGGCCACACCATGAGCGCGCGCGGTCTCCGGACTCATCTCCAGCACCGGCCACGGGCGCCGGCGGCGCAAGCGCGGCACTTCGATGCCGAGCGTCGAATAGAACTCGATCGAGCGCGTTCCGCTCACCAGCACCAGCGGGTAGTCGCGTGCGATCTCGGGCGTGCGGTACGGACTGAGCGGCGGTTCGACGAAATCCGGCAGCGGATCGTGACCGTGCTTCGCCAGCGTGGATGAGGCGAACTCGATCTTGCCGGACGGCGTGTTGAACCCCGGCTTGCCGTCGCGGCGCAGCTTTCCGCTGAGGTACTTGAGCGGCTCGTCCTCGCGCACCACCACGCGCCGGCGCGCGAACTCCTCGAAGTCGATGCCGAGCGGCTGCAGGCGGTAGTCGAGCAGTTCGCGATACGACGACACCGGCAGCTTGTCGCCGTAGCCCATGCGCCGCAGCACCTCCAGCACCACGTCGGCCTCCTCCCTCGCCTCGCCGCGCGGGGGCATCACGCGCACGCGCGCGGCGATCATGTTGATGCCGGAGTACTCCGAGATCGCATCCGACTCCAGGTGCGTGGTCACCGGCAGGATGTAGTCGGCGATGTGCGCGGTGGGCGACTCGAACAGCTCCGAGACGATCAGCAGGTCGAGGCTCTTCAGCGCCTGCAGCGTGGTCCAGGTGTCCTCCAGGCCGACGACGGGATTGCAGTCGGTCCACAGCGCGCGCACCGGGTAGGGCTTGCCGGTCAGCATCGCGTCGATCACCTGGCGCGGGTGCGGATAGGCGGCGGTGATGGCGTTCGGCCCGGCGAGCAGCGGAAAGCGCTCGGCCGAGAGCTGCCGCTCCAGATTCTTGCTCAGCCCCGAGCCCGTGCTCGCGCCGTAGTAGCTCGGCATGCGCACCGCGGTCGGCAGCAGGAAGCGGTTGTTGCCCTTGCGGTCGATGCGCCCGGTCAGCGCCGGCAGGAACCCCATCAGGCGCAGCGTCGAGATCGAGTTGCCGCCCATGGTCGCGCCGATGAAGGTGTACATCGCCGAGGACTTCGCGGTGGCGAACATCTCGGCGGCGCGCCGGATGTCGTTCGCATCGACCCAGCAGATGGCGGCGACGCGCTCGGGCGCGTAGCGCGCCGCGCGCTCGGCGAGCGCGTCGAACCCCAGCGTCCATTGAGCGACGAACTCGCGGTCGTACCAGCCGCGTTCGATGATCACGTGGATCATCGCGAGCGCCAGCGCCGCATCGGTCCCGGGGCGCACGCGCAGCCACAGATCGGCCTCGCGCGCGGCGAGCGTGGGGCGCGGATCGACGGCGATCACCCGCGCGCCCTTTTTCTGCGCATCCTGCACGCGCTGGTGCTTCGAACCGTTGGTCTCGCTCAGGTTGACGCCCCACAGCAGCAGCGCCTCGGCGTCGTTCACCTCGGTGAATCCCGGGTAGGTGAGCAGGTTGCCGAAGGTGAGCACGTCCGACATCAGTTGCGGCGTGAAACACTGGTGGGAGTCGTGCTTGAAGAAGGTGGGGCTGCCGATCGCGTCGCATAACAGGTCGTAGGCGAAGTATTCCTTCGGCGGCAGCGCCTGCACCGCCACCGCGGAGGCGCCATCGCGCTCGATGATCGCGTTCAGCCGCGCGGCGATGTCCTCGAGCGCTTCGTCCCAGCTCACGCGCTGCCACTTGCCGGAACCGCGTTCGCCGGCGCGTTTTCGCGGATAGATCACGCGGTTCGGCGAATTCGTCAGATCGAGCGAGGCCTTACCCTTGATGCACAGGTAGCCCTTGCTCAAGGGGTGGCTGCGGTCGCCGAGGACGCGGCGAACCTGCCCGCCCTCGGATTCGACCCGCATGCCGCAGCGCACGAGGCACAGGCGGCAGGTGGTGTGCGTGACTTCCATGTTCACCTCCTCGAAGCTCTTGCGGCGCAATCCGACTCACCGGATGATGACAACGGAAACGAGATTACACCACGGCCAAAGGCGCTCTCCGCGCCGGCTGGATCACCGTTCAGTCGAACTTGACACCCGAATCCTTCGCGACCTTTTCGAACCTGGGGATTTCGCTGCGAATCATGGCGGCGTATTCTTCGGGCGTGGTCGGCGCGGACTCGTTTCCGGTCGCGAGGATGCGCTCGCGGTTCTCGGGCCGGCGCAGCAGGGCGGTGGTCTCGGCGTTGAGCCGCTGCACGATCGGGCCGGGCAGTCCGCCCGGTCCGAACAGTCCGAACGAACCGAGCACTTCCCAGCCCGGCAACCCCGATTCGGCCGCCGTGGGTATCTCCGGCGCGATGGTGCTGCGAGCCTCGCTCGCGACCGCCAGCACACGCAGCCGCCCGGTCTTGATGAAGCGGTGCGCCGAACCCAGATCGACGAACGCGAGCTGCACCTGACCGGCCATCAGGTCGTTGACGGCCGGCGCGTTCCCCTTGTAGGGCACGTGCAGCATATCCACGCGCGACATGAGCTTGAACATCTCGCCCGCCATGTGCATGCCCGATCCGTTGCCGCCCGAGCCGAAGGCCAGGCCGGACTTGGCCTTCGCGAGGGCGATCAGTTCCGTGATCGAGTTGACCGGCAGCAACGCCGGGTTGACCGCGACGACCATCGGACTGGTGACCAGGCGCGTGATCGGCGAGAGGTCCTTCAGCGGATCGTAGGACCCCGCGGACGGCGAGGAACCGAACGAGAAGAACGAGCTTCCGCCGGCGATCGCCAGCGTGTAGCCGTCCGGCGCGGACTTGGCCACGATGGCCGCGCCGATGGTGCGCCCGCCGCCCCCGCCGGGCCGGTTTTCGACGATGAACGCCTGCCCGAAGCGCTCGGCCAGCTGCGGCGCGAGCAGGCGCGCGATCGTGTCGCTGCTGCCTCCCGGCGGAAAGGTCACCACGATGCGCACCGCCTTCGTGGGGTAGGCCTGCGCGGCCGCGCCGGCGGCGGCGAGCGCCAGCGCGAGCGCACCGGCGAGCCGAACGGTTCTGTCCATGTTCCTTGCTCCCTGCGATGAACGGGCAACCTTCCCCCGGCGCCGCGCCGGCGCACTTGATCTGGATCAATGGTGAGGCGCGGCAGACCACGGGGCGCGCCGCGCCCTTGGCGCGCGCCGCGCCCTTGCCGGGGCTGCATGCGGCCTCGGACGCCCGGCCGCCAAGCGGGCGCACCGGCGCCGCACTCACGCGGGAACCGCTAGAATGCGCGCCTTTCCCCTCGACCCACAGGACCTGCGCTGATGAAAACCGCTTCAAGCACCGTGGTGGCGCTCGTTTGCGCCGGTTTGTTCGCGGCACCCGCCGTCCATGCTCAGGGCGGCTTTCCTTCCAAGCCCATGCGCATGATCGTCGCCTTCGCCCCCGGCGGCTCGGGCGACCTCTTCGGCCGTCTCGTCGCGCAACACCTCGGCCAGGCGATGAAGTTCCCCGTCGTGGTCGAGAATCGGGTCGGCGCCACGGGAACCATCGCCACCGCGGCCGCCGCCAAGGCGCCGGCGGACGGCTACACCATGCTGATGGCGACCTCCAGCAGCCACTACAGCGCCTATCTGTACAAGAGCGTTCCCTACGACGTCGAGCGCGACCTCGCGCCGCTCATCAACCTCGCGGTGGTTCCGCTGTTCGTCGTGGCCAACCCGAATTTCCCGCCGAACAACGTCCGGGAACTGATCGACTACGTCAAGAAGAATCCGGGCAAGGTGACCTACAGCTCACCGGGCAGCGGCGGCCTCGCGCATCTCGGAACCGAGATGTTCAGTTCGGTGGCCGGCATCAAGATGCTCCACGTGCCGTACAAGGGCGCGGCGCCCGCGGTGGCCGAAGTGGTCGCCGGCCGCATCGACCTCATCTTCGACAGCGTCTCGACCACTGGCCCGCACGTGAAGAGCGGCAAGTTGAAGGCGATCGCCATCGCCGGCGCGAAGCGCGCCGCGGGCGCGCCGGATGTGCCGACCATCGCCGAATCCGGCCTGCCTGGATTCGAGGCGACTTACTGGCTGGGGCTGTTCGCGCCGGCCCGCACGCCGGCGCCGGCCCTGCGCACGCTGAACGCCGAGATCGCGAAGTTCATGCACACCCCCGAAATGAGCAAGCGCGTTCTCGACATGGGCGGCTACGTGGCCGCGGACAGCCCCGAGGATTTCGCCGCCTACCTGAAGCGCGACAGCGCGCGCTGGGTCAAGGTGATCAAGGAGGTCGGCATCACCCTGGATTGAGTCGCAGGCCGCGCGGGGTCGCTCGCCGCGCGCGCCCCGGATTTCGGGCGGAGCTGCGCGTTCCCGCCGGCTGCGACGGCGCCGTGCGCCGGCGATAATTGGCACATGCCTTCGGGACGGGACGTATCCGCCTTTGCCAACCGCCTGCGCAAGAACCTCGCGCACCGGCGCAAGTGGGCGCGGCAGCGTGAGATCTCGTGCTTCCGCATCTACGAGCGCGACATCCCGCAGTACCCTTTCGCCATCGACCGCTTCCAGACGCTTGCCCCGCGCAGCGAGACACACCTGCACGTGCAGGAGATCGACACCGGCTGGAAGATGAGCGAAGAGGATCACGCCGCGTGGCTGGCCGCGGTATGCGAGGCGATCTGCTCGGTGTGCGCGGTTCCGGCTGCGCATCTGCACCTCAAGCGCCGCGAACGCCAGCGCGGCGCCTCGCAGCACGAGAAACGCGCCGATCGTGCGGCGGACGCGTTCGTGGTCGAAGAAGCAGGGTACCGGTTCGAAGTCGACTTCGAGGCCTATCTCGATGCGGGCCTTTTTCGCGACCACCGGCAGATGCGCGCTCTGGTGGCCCGCAGCATCGCGCTGCGCGCCGGGTCCGGGGCCGGCGCGCGTTTCCTCAACCTGTTCGCGTATACCGGCAGCTTCAGCGTTCACGCCGCGCGCGCGGGCGCGAGCCGCTCGACGAGCGTCGATCTTTCCAGGACCTACCAGGCGTGGACCGCGCGCAACTTCGCGCTCAACGGAATCGACACCGGGCGGCACAGGCTGGTACGCGCCGATGCGCTTTCATGGCTCGTCGAGGCGCTCGGCGCCGCGCAGCGTTACGACGTGATCGTCCTCGACCCGCCGTCGTTTTCGAACTCGAAGAGAATGCAGGGAGTGCTGGACGTCCAGCGAGACCATGTGCGGCTGGTGAGCCAGTGCCATGCGCTGCTGGCCCAGGGGGGCGAACTGTTCTTTTCGACCAACCTGCGTTCGTTCGCGATCGATCCGCAACTGGTGCAGGACCTCGCGCTGCGCGAGATCACGCGCCACACCGTGCCGGAGGACTTCAGGCGTCCTGGCCGGCCCGGGCCGCACCGCGCCTGGCATACCACGAAGCAACGATCCCTCCCGCAGCGACCGTCACGGGCCAGGCGCGAAGCCTCGACGCAGAATACGGAGGCGACCTGAGCGCCACACGGCCCGGCGAGCAGGGGCTCGAGATCGGATCGCTCGGCACCCGTTCTCGATCCACTCGAGTCCTCGCCGAAGACCCGCGCATCCTCCCCGTCGAGTTCGCATCCGGGCCGCCGGCGCGTGCGGTCGCGTCCCGGATTGTCCAACGTGACCCGCGCGACTGCGGCGCGCAACAGAGTTGAGCACCGCCATGCCGGTGACGGCGGCGCGCTGCGAACCGCCTTTGAAGCCTTGCAGTCCTCGCCCTGTCTGCGCGCCTCACCAGATACTGCTACCCTGACCATCATCCACCATCTCGGGAAGAGGAACAGCATGCATTTAGTACACCGCCTCGCCGTGTTGGCAGCGCTTTGCCTCGCGGTTCCCGGCCATGCGTTGGCGCAGGCTTTCCCCGGCAAACCGGTGCGCATCGTGCTCATGTATCCGCCCGGTGGCGGCGCCGATGCGCTGAACCGCACGGTGGCCGAGAAGCTCTCGCCCCTGCTCGGCCAACCGGTGGTGGTGGACAACCGGCCCGGCGGCGGCGGCGTGATCGCCGCGGAAGCCGTGGCCCGAGCGGCGCCGGACGGACACACGCTGTTGCACGCCGGCCCGCCCATCATGACCCTCACGCCGGCGCTGGTGCAGAAGGTGCCCTACGACCCGAAGGCTTTCGTGCCGGTGGCCGCGCTCACCATCACCCAGTATCTCCTCCTCGCGCGTGCGCAGTTCCCCGCCGGCAATCTGCGAGAACTGAGCGCCGAGGCGAAGGCACGACCCGGGCGGATCGACTACGGCACCTGGGGCCAGGGCAGCATCACCCACGTGGCGGGCGAGATGCTCAACCACCGCGCAGGGCTGGATCTGGCCGCCGTACCCTACAAAGGCGAGGCGCAGGTGATTCAGGACCTGCTCGGCGGACAGATTCCGCTCGGCTGGGCGACACTGCCGGTGGCGACACAGCATATTCGCTCGGGCCGGCTCAAGGCGATCGGGATCGCCTCGCCCGCCCGCTACGAGCTGCTGCCCGAGGTGCCCACCTTCATCGAACAGGGCCTGGCCGACTTCGCGCTTCTGGGCTGGAGCGGTATCGTCGCCCCGCCCGGCACGCCGCGCGATATCACGACGCGACTGAACGCCGACATCAACGCGGCGCTGCGCGATGCGGCGGTACAGGAACGCCTGGGCAAGATGGGTCTCACCATCATCGCCCAGTCGGCCGAGCAATTCGGCGAACTGATTCGTTCCGACATCGGCCGCGTTGCGCCGGTTCTGAAGGCGATCGCACCCAAGCTGCGTTGAGCGCAGCCTGTTTCCCGTTTCTCCCCCGTCGCTCCCGCGCAGCACCTCCTTGCTGCTCGCTCGACGCCCGCGCGCGTTGCAGGCGGCCGCGGCATTCGTGCGGGCGCTTTCCGCATTTCAGGCGCTTTCCCGAGCCTCCCGGCGCTTGCACCAGAAGCTCTCCAGGTCCTGCGCCGGCAGCGGCCGGGTGAACAGGTAGCCCTGCAGCTCGTCCCAGGCCTGCCGAACGGGCACAGCCTATTGCCGCAACTCCGGCTGCCTTCAGACCATGGCAAACCGCGGCTACAATCCCCTCGTCGCAACGCAAGTGGCTCTCTCGGGTCAGCTGTGCGTTGAGACGGGTGCGTAGTGACACATCGACTTCGTCATCGAGCAGCCCCGCACCGCGCAACACGTCGACCCAGCGTTGATACATGGTCCGCAGGGTCGGTGACTGAAGGCCAAAGGGGAAGAGGACAGTGGACTTGAGTCCGACCGCTCGCAGCAGACTCAAGTCTGCACGTGTATGGCGTGCCAGCTCAGCGAAACCTCG
>JADLDQ010000079.1 GCA_020846575.1 Burkholderiales bacterium | reverse complement strand
GCTCCCTGAATTGGGGTATAAGAGCAGCGCGCACCCAAGGCGACCGGCGCGCGCTCCAGGCGGCATGCCAGCGCCCTTCCGAAACCGCCAGCGCTGTCGATATTTCTTACAGCGGGTGGATGCGAGTGATACGGAGCCGGACATCCTGGCATTGGATTCAAGCGCTTAGGTAACGTGCGGTGACTGGCGCGGGGTTTGCTTGGGACTGTCAGAGGCGCTCTTGTCGAGTTGACGTGCGTTGGCAGGTCGCGCGCCGGTCCGTGGAGAGGGGGCGCGGGCCCGGATGGACCCTCTGGCGCGCGCCAACCCGATGCCGACAAAAGGAATTGCAAGGATGCACCCATCATCAGAGAGCACCGGCGTAGTGCGCACGGAGGCGGATCATCGCCGGGGTACGCCCGCTGCGCCGGGCCGGCGGCGGCTCCTGACCGGCGGGATCACCGCTGCACCGATTCTGCTGTCGGCCGTGAGCCGCTCGGCGCTGGCCACAGGGACCTGCCAGTCTCCCTCCCGGGCGATGTCGGGGAACCTGAGCCCGCGCAACGAGAGCTTCAACTGCGGCGGCAAGTCTCCCGGCTTCTGGAAGCAGCCGCAGAAGTTCGGGAACTGGGTCGGGGCCTTGCCTCCCAACCTGCTGGAGATGGTGAACGGTAGCTGGGTCACGTGCTCGGAATCGTCTGCCGGCTCGCCCTCTCTCGGCAGCTTCTTCACCCTCCCTTATGGCAACGGATCGCACAAGATCGGCAACGGTAACGGCTACGGTACCACCTTCGTGTCGATCTTCAGCCCAAGCGCAGCCGGTATGGTCCCCGTCGTGCCCGCTGCGGATTCCGATCCGCGGCAGGTGAGCGCCCGCCCGGTCACCCTTTGGGAAGTTCTCGCCTTTCCCACCGAGGTTGGCGGCACTATGTCCCAGACGGCACGGGCGCTGGTGGCAGCCTACCTGAACACCAAGACGATCGGTAACTACCCTCTGACCACGTTGCAGGTGCTGGACATGTGGAACCAACTCGTCACCCTGGGCAGCTATTGCCCTATCTCCGGCTGCGGCACGCCCTGGAACGCGACCCAGGTCAAGACCTATCTGGAAACGACCTACACTTGACGAGCGCTCTGCCCAGCGTTCGTTAGACAATGCCGTACCGGCTTGCGGACCAGGTTGCCCTCGGGCCCGACTGGCCGGATGAATGCGTAGTGTACGACGGCGGCTCGGCCAGCACGCATGTGGTCACCACGGATGCGATGCAGGTGCTGCGAGTGATACGGTCCGGTGCGGGACTCCTTCCCGACATACTGCGTGGCCTCGACCTCACTGGCGAACGAGCGGAGCAGGCCGAAGCGGCTGAAGCTGTGCAGGCCATGCTCGCCGAGTTCTCCCGCCTCGGTCTGGTACTAGTCCGCTCCGGTTGACTCTCGGACGTCTCTCCCCGCGCGATTTCGCGCAGCGGCTGGCCGCAGAGGGCCTGCCGGTGCGCATCGAACCGTTCACTGTTCGCGTCCGGAGCGACATACCCGCCCTCGCCTCGGGTCTGCGGCTACACTATGCCGCCTACGATCTGGCCGAGGACGGATTCGCCGACTTCCACGTCCAGATCGCCCGCAGGCGCGCGCTGCGGCGCTGGATCAGGCCGCAGGCGGATTTCGTGTTCGACGGCGCCCGGCCCTTCAAGCCGCTGCCGCTCGCACAGGCCTACCCGATGTTCGAGTGGGGATTCAACTGGTGCATCGCCAACCACTGCCATCAGTACGTGATGATTCACGCGGCGGTCATGGAACGCGATGATCGCGCCCTGGTGATGGCGGCGCCGCCGGGTTCCGGGAAGAGCACTCTGTGCGCCGGGCTGGTGTGCAGCGGATGGCGCCTGCTCTCCGACGAGCTCGCGCTGATCGATCCGGACCGTCTTGCGTTAATCCCGGTTCCACGTCCCATCAGCCTGAAGAACGCCTCGATCGAGGTGATCCGCCGCTACGCTCCGGACGGGGTGATCGGCCCGGCTGCTCACGACACCCACAAGGGAACGGTCGCGCATCTGCGGGCGCCCGAGGCGAGCGTCCTGCGCGCCGGTGAACCGGCGCGACCGGGATGGGTCGTGTTTCCGCGCTGGGAAGCCGGGGCGCCGGCCCGGCTGGCGCCCCGCACCAAGGCGCGCGCGGTGCTCGGGCTGATGGAGAATTCGTTCAACTACTCGAACCTCGCCCGGCGGGCATTCGACACGCTCACCCGCCTCGTGGACCGCAGCGACTGCTTCGATTTCTCCTACGGCGTGCTGGAGGATGCCGCGGCCTGTTTCGGGAAGCTCGAGCCGCCGGCTTGGTGATGGCCGGCCCGGCGCTGCTCGTCGCAGCACTGCGCGACCCCGGTTGCACTTCGCACTGGTCGCTTCGTGAATGGGATCTCGCCATCCGGCAGGCGCGCGCCTCCCGGTTGCTCGGCCGCTTGTGCGTCCTGATCGAAGGCGGCGCAGACATAGCCGCCGTGCCGGCGGCCCCTCTGGCGCACCTTCGCGGCGCGAGTATCGTGGCCGAGGAACAGCGCTTCGCCGTGCAGCAGGAGGTCGAGCGGATCCAGGCCGCGCTGCAAGGACTCGGCCTGCCCGTCATCCTGCTCAAGGGAGCGGCCTACGCGTGCGCGGACCTTCCGCCTGCGCGGGGACGCCTGTTCTCCGACATCGACATCCTGGTCGATCGCGCCGCGCTGCCGGACGTGGAGGCCGCCCTGATGCTCGCGGGCTGGGCGAGCGCACACCACGATGCATACGATCAGCGCTATTACCGGACCTGGATGCACGAGATCCCGCCGCTGCAGCATCTCGCGCGCGGCACCGTGGTCGACGTGCACCATGCCATCACCCCGTCCACCTGTCGCTGGATGGCGGATTCCGAGCGCATGCGTGCCGAAGCCCTGAGCCTGCCGGGGCGCCCGGCGGTGCGCGTGCTCGCGCCCGCCGACATGATCCTGCACAGCGCCACGCACCTGTTCCTCGAAGGGGAATCGGACGGCATCCTGCGCGATCTGGTGGACCTGGACGTGCTGCTGCGGCACTTCGGCCAGGAGGCGGGATTCTGGACTCGCCTGCCGGAGAGGGCGGAGCAGGTCGGGCTGGGACGGGCGCTCTACTACGCCCTGCGTCACGCCAGCCGACTGCTCGGGACACCGGTTCCCGCCGAAGCGGCCGCGCAGACCCGGCGCTGGGCCGGGGGTGCCCTGCGCGAACGGCTCATGGACGCGCTCTACTCGCGCGCCCTCCAGCCCCGCCACCCCACGGCGGAGGATGCGACGACGCCGCTGGCGCGCTGGCTGCTGTACGTGCGCGGGCACTGGATGCGCATGCCAGCGCACCTGCTCGCGGTTCACCTCGCACGCAAGGCGCTGAAGAGGGTACAGCCGCAAGAGGAGGCCGGAACCGAGGCGGAGCGAGACTCCCCCCGCTGAGAGAGGTCGCCGGAGGCTGCGCCACGCACGCCGGCTCACCAGGAACGCTGGCGTCCCTGGCCGGGTGCGCAACGCGCGGCGCCGCGCCCCCACCTGGCAGCCGGTGTCGCCCGGGCACAGGATCCGTCAGCGCAAACCCGCTTTGCGGAAACCCTCTGGAGCGGTCATGGCGCCAGGCTCCCCTGCTCGCGCAGCGCAGCGGAAACCTGGACGATCGAGGGTTTGTCAGGATCGTCCTTGTAGGATTCGAGCCGGCGGCACAGTTCGGCGCCAGCGAGCGCGAAACCGTCCGGCTGCCCCACTGCGCGGCAGGCCGCGGCGATCTCTTCCATTTCCGCGAGCCAGCGCCAGGCCTTCCCGGGGTTGGGGCTCGGTGCGGCAAAGCGCTTGACCAGCTCCGGGTAAGGCCCTTCCCAGGCCTCGAGCAGCGCCTCCTTCACCCCCTCGCTCTCGGCGTAGGCGTAGATGGAGGCGAGCAGCAGCCAGGTTGTCTTGGTCCAGGCGGCATTGCAGACCTTGACCGCCGAGGCCGCGCCGGCTGGACCCGGAACCACCCTGGCGAGCACATTACTCGCGTCGAACAGGGAAGCGACCTCGGAGGCGCCTCCCCCCGACAGGATGAGCTGCACGGGTCGTCCCGGCGCGGGCGGCGCACCCAGCAGCCCCCCGTCCACGAACTTCGCCCCTGCTGCCTGCACCACGGCGCCGACCGAGCGCGCGGTGTGCGGCGCAACCGCGTTGCAGTCCACGTACAGCCCGCGGAATCCGCAAGCGGCGACCTTTTCCGCCAGCGCGAGCGCGCCGTGCGGCGGGACGATGGAGAGCACCAGCTGCGCCTGGCGCAGTGCCGCGGCGATCGTGCCCGCATCCTCCAGCCCGCAGGCGCGCGCGCGAGCGCGCGTCGCCTCGCTGCGCCCGTCGAGGGCGCACAGTACGCGGTGGCCAACAGCGACCGCGCTGGCGCCGACGGCGGCGCCCATTTCGCCGGGGTGCAGGAGGGCAAAGGTGCTCTTGCTCATGACAACTCCCTTCTCGGATCCGTTCCAGGACGGCGCCGGAACGAAGATTATCCCGGGCCCGGTGCGAAGGGAACGTTCAAGCCAGAGCGAGCGGGTGCGAAGTCAGAGCGAGCGAGTGCG
>JADLDQ010000429.1 GCA_020846575.1 Burkholderiales bacterium | reverse complement strand
TGCCACAACATTCCGGCCGCCGCGGCGACCCCGACCACGAACAGAATCGTACCGGCGGCAAACAGAAAGCCGACGAACCGTAAGACGAGCTTCATTCGTTTCTCGTTCCGCCGCGGTCGCGGCCTTCACCGGTCCGCCCCGGCCGGCAAGGGAATGCCTTGTTCGGCCGGTTTTATGTTGAAACTAGGGCTACAAATCCACTCAAAATGCAGTCAGTTCGCGGCTTTCGCCGTTGCGCCGGCCACCCGGGGACCCAGGAAGCCATCGACCGCCCGCACCATGGCGTCAGCCGTGCGCTCGCGCCAAGGCACCGACAGCAGTTGCTTGAGGTCGTCCTTGGTCGACACATAGCCGAGCTCGAGCAGCACAGACGGGACATCCGGCGCCCGGAGAACGAGGAAGCCGGCCGATTTGTTCGGAATTTTGTGCAGCTTTGTCGCAGTTTTCAGCTCAGTCAGCAGGGTCTTCGCAAATTGGTTGGAAAACGTCTTGGTCTCGCGCTGGGCGAGGTCAATCAGGATGTCGGCAACCTCATTGGATTCCGCAGTGAGGTCCACCCCGGCAATTACGTCGGCCTTGTTCTCGGCCTCGGCGAGCCGGGCCGCTTCGGCATCCGAGGCGTTGTCGGAAAGCGTGTAGACCGTCGCTCCCTCAGCAGCCCCTTCCTTGCGCGGCAGGTAGTCGGCGTGGATGGAAATGAAGAGCGAAGCCTTCAGCGCCCGGGCAAACTTCACCCGCTCGGTCAGAGGCACGAAGCTGTCGTCACTGCGGGTCATCGCAACCCGGTACTTGCCGCCCTTCTCGACCTTGTCGCGCAGCGCCGCGGCGAATTCGAGTACGATCGCCTTTTCCTGCTCGCCGCTCGCAGCCTTTGTGCCGGTGTCGATGCCGCCATGGCCGGGATCGATCACAATCAGCGGACGGGCGTCGTCCGGCACGGCAGGTGGCGGCGGCAGCCGTTGCGCCGTTTGCGCTGGCCGCCGGTCGAACGACATGTTGCGCAGGAATGTTTCGCGGTCGGTGGCGGCAAGATCAATCACCAGCCGCGCCGGCTGGCCCTC
>JADLDQ010000428.1 GCA_020846575.1 Burkholderiales bacterium | reverse complement strand
TCGCGCAGGGCGGCGGCGTGTACCTGTACACCCCGGCGGCGAACTACCACGGCCAGGATGCGTTCACCTTCCGGGCAAGCGACGGCCAGGTCCTGTCGCAGTGGGCGAGCGTGGCGATCACGGTGAACCCGGTGAACGATGCGCCGGTGGCGCAGGACTACACGGTGAGCATCGTGCAGGAGGACACGCCGCTGGCGGGGGTGCTGTGGACATTCGCGAGCGACGTGGACGAAGACGCGCTCGGCTACATCCTGGTCTCGGGCCCGGCGCACGGCACGTTCAGCCTGGACCCGGACGGGCATGCCGAGTACCGGCCGGAGGCGGACTTCCACGGCACCGACAGCCTCACCTGGAAGGTGAGCGACGGGCAGCTCGAGTCGAACGTGGCCACGCTCACCCTGGTGGTGAACCCGGTGAACGATGCGCCGCTTGCCACCGGCGGCAGCTTCACCGCCGACCAGGAAACCACCCTGGTGGTGCCGGCGCCGGGGGTGCTGGACGGCGATACCGACGTCGATGGCGATGCGCTGCTGGCGGTGCTGGTGGATGCGCCGCTGCACGGCAGCCTGACTCTGAACCCCGATGGCAGCTTCGCCTACGTGCCCGAGGCGGGCTATAGCGGCGGGGACGCCTTCAGCTATGCGGCGAGCGACGGCACGCTCGCCTCGGCGCCGGCGCTGGTGACGATCCAGGTGCAGGCGCCGCCGAGTCCAGGCGCGGCCACCGGGGCGGGGCCGTCGCTGGATGCGGGCGGGCAGGCGGACGACGGCACGCCCGATGTGTTCCGGCTGTTCCTGGATGGTGCGCAACTGAAGGTGGAGCTGAACGGGCAGGCGCTGTATGCGGCGGCGTTCGACAGCGTGGCGGACCTGCGCATCACCGGCTCGGGCGACGATGACACGCTGACGCTGGACCTGTCCGGCGGCAACCCGATCCCCGGCACGGGTGTGCTGTACGACGGAGCCGGACCCGGGGATTTCGACGTGCTGCGGATCGCCGGCGAGGCGAGCGGGCCGGTCATCTACAGCGCCAGCGGCGTGTCCTCGGGCACCATCGAGCTGTCCGGACGGCTCATCAGCTA
>JADLDQ010000078.1 GCA_020846575.1 Burkholderiales bacterium | reverse complement strand
TCCAGAAGGCTCTCGCGCCGCACGCCTTCGAACCGGTGGTCTCGCCGCCCGCCGAACTCGCCAGGCGCATCGCGCTCGACGGGGCGAAGTGGACCAAGCTGGTGAAGACGCTGAAGATGAAACTGGACTGAACCGTGCCCGGTGTCACAGCGCCGTAGCGAGCCGTCGGTACCGGCAATGCACAGCCGCCATCCATGGGGTTTCGTTGTCGCCGCGCTCATCGCGCTCCTCGCGCTGCCCGTCGCCGCGCAGAGCTATCCGAGCAGAAGCGTCCATAACATCGTGCCCTTTCCCTCGGGCGGCATGGACGTCGTCGTGCGCGCGCTTGCGGCGCGCATGTCGGCGCGGCTGGGCCAGCCGTTCGTCGTCGAGAACCGGCCGGGCGCCTCCGGCAACATCGGCGCGCAGGCGGTTGCCCGGGCCGAGCCGGATGGCTACACGCTTCTGTGGGTGATCGACGCCACGCTGACGATCAACCCGGCTCTGTACCCGAAGATCGGGTTCGACCCGTCCCGCGACTTTCAGCCCATCGCGCTGTTCAACAGCGTGGCCAGCGTGCTCCTCGTCCACCAGAGCGTGGAGGCCCGCAACGTCGCCGATCTGGTCTCGCTCGCGAAAAAGACCAGGCTCCATTACGCCTCCGGCGGCAACGGCAGTCCGGGCCAGCTGAGCACCGAGCTGTTCCGCTCGATCGCGGGCATCGATCTCGATCATGTGCCTTACAAGGGCAACGCGCCCGCGGTCGCGAGCATCCTGGCCGGCGAGACCCAGGTCTTCTTCTCCACCACCGGCGGCGCGATGAACGCGCTGCGCAGCGGCCGAGTGCGCGCGCTCGCGACGTCCTCGGGCGAGCGCTCGCGTTTCCTGCCCGAGGTGCCGACGATGCGCGAGGCGGGGTATCCCGAGTTCGATGTGTCCTGGTGGTATGCCTTGCTCGCCCCGGCCGGGACCCCGGCCGTGATCGTCGATACGCTCTACCGGGAGCTGGAGCGCGCCGTCCAGCAACCCGAGCTGCAGAAGCTCCTGGCGCCGATTGCCTTCGAGCCGACCGTCTCTGCACCGCTGAACTCGCCAGGCGCATCGCGCAGGACGGCGCGAAGTGGGCGAAGCTGGTGAAGGCGCTGAAGATGAAGCTCGACTGAATCCGAGCGGCGGGGGCGGGTTCGCGTCGACCCGGCGGCGCTATGCGCCAGCGCTCGGCAACGGCAGTTCGTCCACGCTTTCCATCTCGGTGCGCGCGAGCTGCGCGAGCAGCCCGCACTTGTCTTCGAGCGCCTTCCTCTCGTCCCAGAGGTTGAAGAACTCCTCGGGATCTTCCTGCAGGTTGTACAGTTCCCCGCCCGGGATGCCTTCGGCCATGCTGAGGCGCCACGCGCGCGTCACCAGCGCATGCGTGCGCAGCATCCGTCCCGGGCGGCTGGGTCCCACCTGGTGGTCGTACTGCACGAGTACGCCGTCGCGCACATCCTTCCCGCCTTCCAGGGTCCCGAGCAGGCTCACGCCCTGCATGCCCGAATAGGGCGCAAGGCGCGCGCGCTCCAGGATCGTCGCCGGTACATCGAGGGTGGAGCCGAGCGCACCGCAGTGCCTGCCGTGCGCGCTGCTCGACGGGTCCGCCCAGATGAAGGGCGTGCGCACGATCGCCTGGTACATCGCCGGCCCCTTGAGCAGGATGCGGTGATCGCCAAGGTAGTCGCCGTGGTCGCTCATGAACACGAGCACCGTGTCCTCGCGCCGGCCGCTCGCCTCCAGCGCCGAGAGCACCTCGCCGATCGCCTCGTCGATGCAGCCGATCATGCCGCAGGTGAGCGCGCGCGCTTCCAGCGCCTCGCGCTCGCTCACCGCGAAGGCGGACTGGCTCGAGACGTTCGCCGTGCCGTTCGCTCTCGCCTCGGTCAGGCGTTCGACGTAGGCCGAAGCGCGCCAGTCGGCGCGCGCGAAGGCCGCGGGCCGCGGCATGTCCCCCGGTTCGTACATGTCCCAGTACCTGCCGGGCGGCGTGAAAGGATGGTGCGGGTCGGGAAACGAAACCATGAGGAAGAACGGCGCCTCCTTGTCCCGCAGGGCGCTGTTGCGCAGGTACTCGACGGTGCGATCGCGGATGTAGTTCGTGGGATAGAGCGCCTCGGGGAGTGCGGTGCGCACCGCCTGCGGGCAGGCGTAGCCGTGCGCCAGCGCCGCCGCGGGCGTGCGCAAGCGTTCCGCCTCCGGATGGCGCGCGCGCAGCCAGTGAAGGTAGTCGCCGCCGCACTGATCGCCATGACCCGTGACCAGCTCCACGTGCTGGAAGCCGTAGAACGGTACGTTGACCGCGCGCTTGCCGCTCGCCCAGGCGTTCGGGTTCTCTTCCTCGTATTGCGTCCCCTCCAGTCCGTGGTCGAGCGCGCGCGACAGGCCGGCCGGCGGCCGGCGAAGCGCGGGCGGCGGCTCGGGTTTGCGAAACCGCGGCGCGCTGCCCGTGAAATTCTGCAGGTGGCTCTTGCCGATGAGCGCGGTGCGATAGCCCGCGGCGGCGAGCAGATCGACGAAGGTGACGCTCTGGCGCGAGAGCGGAATGCCGTTCGAGCGCACCCCGTGCGCCGAGGGCAGGCGGCCGGTCATGAGGCTCGCGCGATTGGGCATGCACACGGGGCTCGCCACGTAGAAGCGGTCCATCGCCACACCGCGCGCCGCGATCCGGTCGATGTTCGGCGTCCTGAGCACCGGATGCCCGTAGCAGCCGAGGTGATCGGCGCGGTGCTGGTCGGTGATGAAGAGGATGAAGTTCGGTTGCCTGGACGCCATGACGATTGTCGCGATCGATTCCGATGACAGGGTGGGCTCGAGAAATGCTGCTCGCGCGTTATGATAGCCGAGGTCATCCGGCCATACCTGCCTTCACACGAATCCCGATCAGGAGACCCCCATGAAGTTTCGATACCGGCTGCCCGCGGCGCTGCTTTCGGCCGCCGCGGGTGTGCTCGCGCTTCAGAGCGCAGGCCCTTGGGCGCAGGAGCCCGTGTATCCAAACCGTCCGCTCCGTTATGTGGTGCCCATGCCGCCTGGAGGACCGAACGATTTCCTGGGGCGCGTCGTCGCCGAGCGCCTGTCGAAGTCCCTCGGGCAGCCGGTCGTGGTCGAAAACAGGCCCGGCGCCGACTCGCTCGTCGGTACGGAATACGTCGTGCGGCAAGCGGCCGATGGCCACTACCTGATTCACGTGGCGGCCTCGCATGTCACCAACGCCAGCTTCAAGGCCAAGCTGCCGTACGATCCGATCAGGGACTTCGAGCCGGTCACGCAACTGGCCGGCATGAAATTCATCCTCGCGGCCACGCCTGCCCTGGGTGTCACCAGCGTCAAGGAATTCGTCGAGCGCGCCCGCGCCCATCCCGGCAAGATCACCTACGCCACGCTGGGCGTCGGTTCGTCGCACTTCCTCGCCGGGGAGTTGCTGCGGTTGACGGCGGACATCAACATCGTGCACGTACCTTACAAGGGCGGTGCGCAGATCACGCAGGCTCTGCTCGCGCAGGAAGTGGACGCGACTTTCATTTCCGTCTTCCCGGTGCGCCCTCACATCCGCTCCGGAAAGCTGCGCGGCCTGGGCGTCACCACGGCTACGCGTTCCGCGGCGCTGCCCGAGGTTCCGACCATCGCCGAAGCGGGTCCGTATCCGGGTTACGAGATGGACGTGTGGCAGGGCGTGCTGGTGCGGACCGGCACGCCGCGGCCGGTCATCGCCCGACTCAACAGGGAACTCGTGACCTTGCTGAAGACCGCGGAGAATGCGGCGAAGATCAGCGCGGCGGGACTGGACCCGGTCGGCTCGACCCCCGAGCAGTTCATGGAGCTCATGAAGAAAGATCTGGCGAAGTGGGCGCGGGTCGCGAAGGAGGCGGGGATCAAGCCCGAGTGATTGCGCCAGGAAGAGCCTGATCCATCTTCGACCGTTATGAGGCGCAACGCGCTGAACGACAAGCCCGATTGGCGCGCGGCGCGGCCTGGATGGATGGCGCGCTGGCGCACAGCACCCGCGCGGCTTTGAGCACGGGCTGGATCCTGGACGCTGAGACGACGGTCAAGCTGCTGGATGGTCACCAGGACGCTGCCCAGGCCAGCTACAACCCTCTCAAGCCGGGGCGGCCCAGCCATGTGCTGCATACCGACTGGATCGCCAACATGCGTCTGGTGTTGGATGCCGAGGTGCAAAACGGCAAAGCGCATGCTGCGCGGCACAGCCTGCCGCGCCTGATGAGCATCCTGGAAAATCTCCCAGTGCAACAACGTCCCCGGCTGGTGCGCGGGGACATTGGCTTTGGCAGCGAGCCGGTCATCGGACAACTGGAGCGGATCGGCCAAGCCTATCTGTTCAAACTGCGCCAGAGCGCCGGGGTCAAGTCCCTGATCGAGCGGCTGTGGTCGTGGCAAGACTGGCAGGACGTGGGGCTGGGCTATGAGGCGGTCGAAACGAGCTTGAAGCTCTGGGGCTGGACGCAGGCGCGTCGTATCGTGGTGGTGCGTCGCGCGGTGCGCGAGCCGCTGGCCGCACAGGCCAAGGCAGCGGGCAAACCCGCGCCACGGTTGACCCAACCCGAGCGCTGGAAGGCTCGCGTGCGCTACATCATCGGCGCCATCATCAAGGCAAGGCCGCAACATCACCCGCCGCCGCCGACGCTGCCGCCGGTCACGCCGCTCATCAGCGGGGGCTAACAGAGGAATTTGGGTTGATCGCGTACGAAGGCGAGTCCAGCCACATCGGCTTCCGCGATCCGTGAAGCAGATCCCGCGAGCGGATCGCCGGGGTGGACGCGTTCGAGTGACGCTGCTGCCGCGGGCGAGGGCGGGGGTGCGATTCCCAGAGCCGGCGCCCCTCCCGCTGCGTCCCGCGAGGCGTCTCAAACGCGAACCGCTGCTTCAGGCTTATTGACAAGGGTCCTGGTCGCGGCCTAGCATTTAGGTATTAGGATAGTCCTATATACCTTCCATGCACTGCAAGCGCGGTGCAGGCAGGAGCGATCCAGGCACCTGAGTAACCGAGACATAAATGGATTTGACGCCGACATCGAGCCTGGCCGCCAGGACGGGCGCTCGCGATACGCCCATGTTCCGGCCTCTCGGACGCCGGAAGGCGTACGAGGAGGTCGCCGATCAGATCGTTGCTCACATTGCCGGCGAGCGCCTGGAAGTGTCGCGCCGCCTGCCCACGGAACGCGAACTCGCCGCACAGTTCGGCGTGAGCCGCGTGGTGGTGCGCGAGGCGATTCGAGTCCTGGAGTTGCGGGGGCTGCTCAAAGTCAGGAAGGGGCCGAAAGGGGGCATCTTCGTGGCGCGGGATCTCGAGCGCCCGATCCTCGACTCGATCGCCAGCCTGCTCGCGCTCGGCGATGCCGCTCTCGAAGACCTGTTCGAGGTGAGACAGCTGATCGAGCCCCATGCCGCCGCGCGCGTTGCGCGGATCGGGACCGAATCGGACCTGGAATCGCTGCGCGAACTCGTGGATGAAGCCGACAGGGTGCACGCGGCAGGGGGCAGCATACGCGAGATCAACATCGAGCTGCACTGTCGCATCATCCGCATGGCGGGCAACCCGGTTCTGGCCGCCGTCGGCGAGACGGTGCTGGTGCTGCTCGCCCGGCAGCTGGAGCCGGTCGCGGACCGCACGCCCTCGGACGATGCCTTGAAGATGCACAAGAAACTGCTGGTGGCGCTGCGCAAGCGCGACGCCGCCAGGGCACGGCAGATCATGTCCGCCGATATCGCATCGGTGGGCAAGAGTTATTCGCAGCTCGGCCGAACCCGGTTCGAGCGCGAGCGCAACGTCAGTCAGGACGAGTTCTAACGAGGAGGAAGGAATGGACCGCGGGCGATTCATCGGCATCAAGAGTCTCGGCGACTGGCTGCAGCTGGTCGATTCGATCGGCGAACTGAAGCGCGTCAAGGCAAGCGTCGATCCGGATCTGGAAATGGCGACCATCACCTACCTGGCCGGCAAGGTGTCCGGCGGCCCGACCCTGCTGTTCGAGAACATCAAGGGCTACCCGGGCGGGCGCCTGCTGTTCAACCCGTTCGGGAGCAGCCTGAATCGCCTGGCGCTCGCGATCCGCGAGGCGCCCGGCAGCGACGCGATCGAACTGACCCGCACGCTGGGTGAGAAGATGAAGAAGCGGATCGCGCCGCAGATGATCGAAGCGCGCGATGCGCCGGTGAACAAGAACATCGACCGGGGCGACAGGGCCGACCTCACCCGCTTCCCGGCGCCCAGGATGTGGCCGCTCGACGGCGGCAAGTACATCGGCACGGCCGATGCGGTGGTGACGGTGGATCCGACCAACGAGCGGGTCAACCTCGGCACCTTCCGCCAGATGATCCAGGGACCGCGGCAGGTGGGCTTCTACGCCTCGCCCGGGAAGGATCCGGTGCTCGACCGCGAACGCTGGTGGTCCCAGGGCAAGCCCGCTCCGGTGGCCGCGGTCTACGGACTGGAGCCGCTGCTGTTTCTCGTTTCCGCGACCTCGTTTCCGAAGGACGTGTCGGAGTACGAATTCGCGGGCGGCATCAACGGCGCCCCGATCGAGGTGTTCAAGAGCGACATCACCGGGCTCACGCTGCCGGCCAACGCCGAGATCATCATCGAAGGCTGGTCGCACCCGAACAAGACGGAATCCGAAGGTCCGTTCGGCGAATTCACCGGGTATTACGGCCGGCCGGGCGGCGCGACGCCGACCATCGAGATCGAGGCGATCCGTTACCGCGACAATCCCATCATCACCAGCGCGCTGATGGCCGATGGGCTCTCCAACGAATGCGGCATGATGTGGGGCATGGCCAAGGCGGCCAAGGTCTGGGCCGACCTGAACGGCATGGGCGTGCCGGGCATCCGGGGCGTGTGGTCGCCGCCGGAGGCCGCCGGCTGGGGCATGACGGTCGTCTCGATCGAGCAGCGCTATGCCGGTCACGCGGCCCAGGTCGGGGCGCTCGCCGCGCAGTGCATGGGCGGGGCCTACTTCACCAAGTACGTGGTGGTCGTCGACGACGATGTCGATCCGACCAACCTGGGCGAGGTGGTCTGGGCGATGGTGACGCGCTCGCGTCCGGCGCATTCGATCGACATCCTGCGCGAGACCTGGAGCACCTACCTCGACCCGAGTCAGAATCCGCCGGAAATCCGCCCATGGGGGTCCAAGTGCATCATCAACGCGTGCAAGGAGTACAAGTACATCAAGTCGTTTTCGCGGCGCAGCCTGCTCAAGCGCGAGGTGTACGAGTCGGTGTGCGCGCGCTGGAAGGAACTCGGACTCGCGGGAGAGCCGCCGAAGATCTCGACCTTCGAGAACTTCGAGGGAAGCGTCAATATCTGAAACGGTCCGAAGGCGAAGGGTACGCTGCCATGGTGAAACATTTCGACCCCACCTGCCCGAAGTGCAAGCAGGCATTCCACGTGCATCACGAGGATCTCAGAAACGCGGGCGTGAAACTGCTGTGCCCCTATTGCGGCGAGCGATTCCACGTCGAGGAGGCCGACAGCATTCTCGAGCACGACGGCCGCCGGTGGAAGCCCGGCGCCGGTGCCCGGGCGGGACAGTAGCGGGTTTGCCGCGCGAACGCGACAGGGAGAGAAACGATGAGTCGCTTGAAGCTGGAACAACGTCAGGACGAGTCGCTGTCGACGCACGATCTGCGCGATTTCATCGCGCGCGTCGAGAAGGAAGGCCCGGGTGAGCTGCTGCGCATCAGGGACGAAGTACGCCCCGACGGCTTCGAGGTGACCGCCATACTGGCGAACCTCGAGGAGCGCGGGCGCTATCCCATGGTGCTGTTCGAGCGGCCGCTCAACCTGCTCGGGGAGGTGTCGGCGTTCCCGCTGCTCACCAACGTCTACGCCTCGCGCACGCGCTGCGCGATGGCGCTCGGGCTGACCCCGCAGCAGCATCGGCTGGACTTGAGCATGGAGTACTCGCGGCGCGAGGCGCGCCGGCTCGCGCCGCTCGCGCTCGAGCGCGAAGCGGCGCCCGTGAAACAGGTGGTGAAGACCGGGCTGCAAATCGATCTGCGCGAGCTGCCGATCGTGCGCCACCACAAGATGGATCCCGCGCCCTACATCGACATGACGCCGGTGATGCGCGACCCGGACCAGGGGCAGTACAACATCGCTTTCCTGCGCAACATGTACAAGGGTCCGCGCAGGCTCGGGATCCACATGTCGCCGCGGCACAACTGGCAGATTTGCCGCAAGTACGAGGAAAGGAACCTGCCGACCCCGGTGGTGATCGTGGTCAGCCACCATCCGGCGTTCTACCTGGGCGCATTGAATGTTTCTCCGTTCGGCGTGGACGACTACGAACTCGTCGGTTCCATGATGGGCCAGCCGTTGCGCCTGGTTCCTTCGGAAACCTGGGGCAAGGATTTCATGGTCCCGGCCGATGCCGAGATGGTGATCGAGGGGGAGATTCCGCCGGGCGTGCGCGAGGTCGAAGGCCCGTTCGGCGAGTTCCCCGGGACCTACGGCCCGCAGCGCCTGCGCTGGGTGATCGACGTCAAGGCGCTCACGCACCGCAGGGACGCCATCTACCAGGACGTTTTCGTCGGCCACCGCGACAACTGGGTGCTCGGCGCGATCCCCAAGGAGGGCACGCTGTTCAACCGGATCAAGGGGGTCGTCCCGACGGTCAAGGCGGTGCATCTGCCGAATTCCGGAACGGGAAGATTCAACTGCTACATCTCCATCGACAAGAAGGTCGACGGTGAGAGCAAGCAGGCCGCCCTGATCGCGCTGGGCGAGTGCGATTTCGTGAAAAACGTGTTCGTTGTCGATGCGGACATCGATCCGTTCGACGAGGAACAGGTCATGTGGGCGTTCGCAACCCGGGTGCAGGCCGATCAGGACGTCGACATCATCAAGAACGTCAAGGGCAACACGCTGGAGCCTTCGCAGAACGACGACATCCTGACCACCAAGATGATCATCGACGCGACCAAGCCGGTCCGGCGCACCTTCGCATCGCGCGTCGAAGTGCCGAAGGAGGTGCGGGAGAAGTTCCGGGTCGAGCGCTATCTGTAGCGTTCGCGGCGGCGCCCTTCGGACGCGGGCCGTTCCGAACGGCTCAGACCCGCATGGATGTCTTGCACGAGCTGGGCGCCACGGACGCCGCCGCCCGGCTCGCGCGGCGCGAGCTCGGCGCCGAGGCGCTGCTTCGCGGCTGCCTCGCGCGCATCGAGCAGCGCGAGCCGCTGATGCGCGCTTTCGCGTTCCTCGACCCGGCGCTGGCCCTGGCGCAGGCGCGCGCCCTCGACCGCGGCCCGATCCGGGGGCCGCTGCACGGCCTGCCGATCGGCGTGAAGGACATCTTCGACACCCACGACATGCCCACGGGGTACGGCTCGCGCGCCTACGAGGGCCACCGGCCGGCGGCGGACGCGGCGGTGGTGGCTCTCGCGCGCCGCGCGGGAGCGCTCATCCTGGGCAAGACCGTGACCACCGAATTCGCCTCGTTCCCGCCGGGCACGACGCGCAACCCGCACAACCCGGCGCACACCCCCGGCGGGTCATCGAGCGGTTCGGCGGCGGGCGTCGCCGATCGCATGATGCCGCTCGCCCTGGGCACGCAGACGGCCGGTTCGGTGATCCGGCCGGCCGCTTTCTGCGGTGTCGTGGGATACAAGCCGACCTACAATCTGCTCGCGCGCGGCGGCGTGATGCTGGCCTCGGACACGCTCGACACCATCGGCGTGTTCGCTCGCGGCACGGCAGATGCGGCGCTGCTGGTCGCGGCGCTCGCGCGCCGCGAGGACCTGCGGCTGCTCGAATGGAGCGGCGCTGCGCCCTGCGTGGGCCTGTGCCGCACCTGGGAATGGGACAGGACACGGCCCGAAATGGCGGCCGCGTTCGAGCGCGTCCCCGCCGCGCTCTCGCGCGCCGGCGCGCGCGTGCGCGAAATCGCCCTGCCCGAACGCTTCGCGGGCATGGTCGCCGCCCAGCGCACGGTCATGGCGTACGAGGGTGGGGCAAACCGCGCCGATGCGCTGATGCGCCATCGCGAGCGGATGGACCCGAGGCTCGCCGAGCACACGGAAAAGGGACTGCTCGCGAGCAGCGACGAGTACCGGCGCGCGCTCGCCCTGGCGGTCGAATGCCGCGGCAGGCTGGAGGAGGTATTCGCGGATTGTGACGTGCTGCTCGCTCCGGCTGCGACCGGCGAGGCGCCCGAGGGACTTTCATCCGCCGGCGACCCGGTGATGAACGCGATGTGGACCCTGCTGTATACGCCATGCGTGACCGTGAACGCCGGACCCGGTCCGGGCGGACTGCCCGTGGGCCTGCAGGTGGTGGGAAGAATAGGCGACGACCGGCGCGCGCTCGCGGCAGCGGACTGGATTCAGCGCCGGATCGACTCCTGACGCGGTCCTGGACGTATCACTGCGGCTTGAATCCGGACTCCTTGATGATGCGAGTCCAGCTGGCGACTTCATCTTTCACGTAGGCCGCGAATGCCTCGCTGGAGTTACCGGCCGGTTCGACATCCAGGCTCAAGATCGCGTCGCGCACGTCCTTCGCGGCGAGCGCCTTCTGCACTTCCTGGTTCAAGCGTCCGACGATCTGCGCCGGCGTGCCCGCCGGAGCGAACAACCCGAACCAGGTGGTCGATTCGAGTCCGGGAAACCCCGCCTCGGCGTTGGTCGGAACGGAGGGAAGCTCGCGCAGCCGCGTGGGACCCAGCACCGCCAGCGCGCGCAGTTTGCCCGCATGGAAATTCTGCACCTGCAGGGATGCCAGCATGGTGAAGGAAATCTGCACCTGATCCCCGAGCAGACCGATGAGCTCGGGTGCGCCCCCCTGATAGGGAACGTGCACGATCTTGATCCCGGTGAGTCTCATCAGTCTTTCGGCGTTGAACTGGTGGATGGACCCATAGCCCTGCGAGCCGAAATTGAGCTGCCCCGGCCTGGCCTTGGCCAGTTCGACGAGTTCCTTGAGCGACTTCGCCGGGACCGAGGCGTTCACGGTCACCAGGCTGGGCGAGAGAGTCAGCAGGCTGATCGGCGCGAACGACTTGACGGGATCGTAGGGCAGCGTCGCGAACAGACCGGGCGCCATGGCGAGCGTGCTGCTGGTGCCCATGCCGATCGTGTAACCGTCGTTGGGCGAACGCGCGAGGGCTTCCACGCCTATCTTGCCGCCGGCGCCGCCACGGTTCTCGATGATGACCTGCTGGGTCAGACCATCCGTCATCTTCCTGGCCACGACCCGGGCGATCTGGTCCGCCGACCCGCCGGCTGGGAACGGCACGATCAGCTTGATCGGTTTGGTGGGATAACTCTGCGCGCTCGCGATTTCTGTCCATGGCGCCGCGGCCAGCGAAGCGCAGAAAGCGAGCAATGCGGCGATACCCTTGTGCATGAACCCTCCGGTACGGAAACGCGCCGTCTAAACCGACGGCGGCGATCACAGTCTACGATGGAACAAGGCGCGGCGGCAACGGACTCCCGCTGCGACGACCTCGACACACGCTCATGCACGATCCACCTATGTATGCCGTGCCGCAGTTGCAGTGCCGGCCGCAGCCCCTGTCAGCCGCGTATGCCGCCGGGCCGGCACTCCGGGTGGAGGCTGGCCGCGGCGCTGGGGCGCGCTGAGATGCGGTTGTACCACGGCCCGATGTTGCGCAGCGCACCATCGAACGGCTGCCCGACGGAGGCACCGAAGTCCAGCCAGACATAGAGCCAGATATCGACGATGGTGAATCGCCGGCCCGCGATGAAATCGCTGCCAACGAGCATGCCGTCCAGCCACGCAAGGCGATCCTGCGCGATGCGCTTCAATCCGGGAGCGGCCTCGGGCGCCACCGGAATTCGAGTGCGGAAGCGCTCCAGGCCCTCCGCATAGTGATAGGCATTGTGGATGTTTTCGGTGATGTTGAGCTCGACGCGGCGCTGCCACTGCCGCGTTGCCGCACGCTCCGCGTCCGTGGTGCCGATCAGCGGCGGTGACGGGTGGCGCTCTTCAACGTACTCCATGATGGCAACCGCTTCCGCGATGCAGGAGCCGTCGTCGAGCTGCAGGGCCGGCGTCTGGCCGGCCGGATTGAGCGCCAGATAGGTCGGCTGGCGATTCTCGCCGCTGAAGACGTCGACGTTGCGCATCGGGAGCGCCAGGCCCTTTTCGAGCAGGTACATGCGCAGCGCGCGTGGGGCGGGACTGAGTGCATCGAACAGCAGCAAGTCTGTGTCTCCAGGATGTTCGACCCGACGGGGCTGCATCCGCGCCGTCACCAGTGCAGGTAGAACATCGCCTTCGCCAGGAAGACGATCAGCACGGCATGCGCGAACACACTGATGTGGATCAGCTGGAAATGTCGTGACCGGAGCTTGCCGGTACCGCTGAGCGTCATGGCCGTGATGAAGTGTGTGAGTACGCTGAGTGCCAGTACGATCTTGATCGTGAGCAGCAGCGCGAAGCTGCTGGAGAAGGGGTGGGCGAGGGCGCCACGGTATTTCAACGCCATGGCGATGCCGGCGCCGTAGAGTACTACCATCACGTACGGCATCAGGCGTCGCGCCCGTGCGCCGATGGCGATCTCCAGGGTTCGCATGGCCTCGCGCCCGAGCGGCTGGCGCACGCCCTCGAGGATCAGGACTTCGAAGAACACCGTGCCCACGAAGAATATCGCGGCAAACAGATGCAGGGTGAGCAGCATGAAGTGTTGCATGGTCGCCGCTGCAGGGTTCAGGCGGCGACCGGCCACTCGCGCAGGTGGATCACGTCCGGATCGTCGGCGTGCTCGAGCAGCATGCGCCGCACGCGATCCTGCCACAGCGTCGCAAAGCGCACCTGCTCGTCCGCGCTCGCTGCGCCGCTCACTGCCCGCGGGAAGATCACCCGCATCGCGGCCTCGGGTGGAATGCCGCTCGTGTCCGCGCCGAGCTCGACACCACGGCCGTTGTCGCGGCGGCGGAGCGCGAGCAGGCCGGCGATGGGTGCATCGAAGTGCAGGAGGTTGCGACGCGAGTAGCGCCGATCGGCCCCGATGCCGCCGAAGCCCGTTTCGGCCGCTGCGCCCGTGAGCAGCGTCGCGATGGCTGCGATGACACCGGTCGTGCCCGCATCGCGAGCGTCGCGCAGGTGGACTTCCACGGTGCCGCGCTCGGGCAGGTCACTGCCATACAGGTGGACGAGACCGCGGCGCACCATGAGATAGGCGCTCGCGACGGTCGGGCAGGAATGCCCCACAAGCTTCACCGCATCGGCGAATGAGTACGTCATGACGCCGCTCGGCGGTGCACCCAGGAACGCCGCCAGCGGGTCGCGCAGCCTGATGGTCGGTGCTGCGGCAAAGAAATCAGGAAAATCCACATTGCTCTCCAGGAAGGGATTTCCTTGGCGCGTACGTCCGTGCCAGCCGGCCGGGGCGCGAAGAGGTATTTATAGCACATCTTCTGCATGCCTGCGGGCCGGCAGCGCATCGACACAGGGCCGGAGCATCAAATCTCCTGTGGTGGCTGCAAGTTGAGCAACTCCATCACACAGGCGGAGTTCCAAGCGGCGGCCTTGCGCTTCTTGGGTAGGATTTTCTTGCTGGCTTTGTCCAGGCGGAACAGGTTCAAGGCGAAGCGTCGCAGCAATCGGAAGTTGGCCGCGGCATTGCGTAGCCAGATCGCAGAGGCGTCCCCCGGAAGGCCACATCCAGGCAGCGAAACAGCCCGTTTTGGATACCCCAATGCAGCCGCGCCGCCCGCAGGATCTCCTGTGCGTTCGGGGCCAACGAGGTGATGGCATAGCGAGTCTCGGTTTCCACCTTGTCGCCGATCTCGCGTCGCGCTTCCATCTTCACCAGGGCACGCACGTCCTTCCAGCGCGCCAGCTCCTCCAAGTAGGCGGGCGCGGCCAGCACGGTGCAACGCCGCGTCTCCAGTCGCCCGTGTCCCTTGTTCAGAGTCTCGCTCACCTCGGGCTGCAGATGGCGAAAACCTTCCGCTTCAGCAATGGCAAAGTACTCCTGGATCGCCTCGTGCAGCTTGGGCTGGTTGTCCTTGACCGAGAGCAGGTAATCCCCGCCCCGGGCTACGATGGTCTGCGCAATCTCGGTCTGGCAGCCCATCGCGTCGATGGTCACAATCGCCCCCTTCAACGCCAAAGACGGCAGCAACTGCTCGATGGCCGTGCTCTCGTTGGACTTCTCCGCGCAGCGCTGCTGCGCCAGCACCACCCCCACCTCGGTGGCATAGGCACTCACCCACTGCAGCGCCTTGACCCCGCGCTTGACTGAGCCCGAGCCGCGCAGGCTTTTGCCATCGATGGCAATCACCGGGCGCTCCAGGGCTACGCAGACATGACCAACCCAATCGGCAAAGCGTTTCTGCACTTCCCTGGGATCCAGCAACTCAAATACCCTGTGAATCGTGTCATGCCCGGGAACGCCGTTGCGCAACTTCAAGTACCGGCGCAGCATCGCTTCGTTCTCGCTCCCCCAATCCTCAATGTCGTCCCAGCCCTCCACTCCGGCCATCACCGCGCGCAGCGAAACCACCAAAATGTCCACCAGATCTTGATCAGTTCGCCCAACGACTCGCGGATCATGAATCCCAACCACGAAATCCAGCAGCCGGTAGCCTTGTGTCGCCATCTCTCGACTCCCAGAAAATCGAAGCTAAACGACTCCTTTCAACTGCTTACAACCCCCCTCAGCAACTCACTGACCGTAAACGGACTTTGATGCTCCGGCCCTGCGGGCGTGGTCTGTCCCCGGTTCCCAGCGTAGAATTCCAGCAACAGTGGCCTGCCCTGGATCTTCGGACATGGACGATGCTGATCTGCTGAAGCGAATCACGGTCAACCTCAAGATCTTCGGTGGGAAGCCGATGGTCCGCGGCCGTAGGATTGCGGTTGAGCATGTGCCCGGCATGACGGCAGCCGGGGCAACAAGCGATTCGATCCTGCGGGAATACCCGTTTCTGGACGGTGACGACATCCGCGCCTGCCTGGCGTTTGCGCGGCGGCGGGTCGGTCATGAGCGGGTGGAGCCGGCGGTTACCGTTTCGTTCGCTTGAAAGTCCTGCTCGATGCGTGCATCGCACCGGCCGCCCGAATGGGGCTCGGGGCAGCCGGGCATGACGTGATCCGCGCCGCAGACTGGAACAACGATCCCGGCGACGAGGAAATCCTCGACGCTGCATGGCGCGCATCGCGGATCTTGATCACCCCGGAGGACGGCGCCCGCGCGGGCGCCGGCGCTCGTCCGATGCGCCCGCGGCCGGCGGCGCAACAGTCCGGCAGGGGTCGAGCCGCGGGCGGGCGTTGCACGCATGGCCGGCGTCAAGCGGGGTGGTGGTGCCGCCCGTACCATTGCGACGCGGCGGCCGCCGGCGCGAACCCCGAACCCTTGCCCCACGAGGCGCGACGCGCCGAGGAGAACGAATGAGCACCGAATCGACCATCATCTACACGCTCACCGACGAGGCGCCGGCGCTCGCGACCTGCGCCTTCCTGCCGGTGATCCGCGCCTTCACCAGGCCGGCGGGCATTCACATCGAGCTGAGCGACATCTCGCTCGCGGCGCGCATCCTTGGCCAGTTCCCCGAGGTTCTGACGCCCGAGCAGCGCGTCGCCGACACGCTGGCCGAGCTGGGCAGGAAGACGCTCGAGCCCGACGCCAACATCATCAAGCTGCCTAACATCAGCGCCTCGGTGCCGCAGCTGGTGGCGGCCATCAAGGAGCTGCAGGCCAGGGGCTACAAGCTCCCCGACTTCCCCGACGACCCGAAGACCGACGAGCAGAAGTCGGTGCGCGCGCGCTACGCCAGGTGCATCGGCTCGGCGGTCAACCCGGTGCTCCGCGAAGGCAACTCAGATCGCCGCGCACCGAAGGCGGTGAAGGAGTACGCGCGCAAGAATCCGCACTCGATGGCCGAATGGGCGCAGGCCTCGCGCAGCCACGTGTCGCACATGCACGCCGGCGACTTCTACCACGGCGAGAAGTCGATGACGCTGGACGAGGCGCGCGACGTGAAGATGGAGCTGATCACCAGCAGCGGCAGGACGCTGGTGCTCAAGCCGAAGGTCGCGCTGCAGGCCGGCGAGATCATCGACTCGATGTTCATGAGCAAGAAGGCGCTGCTCGCCTTCTACGAGCGCGAGATCGAGGACGCGCGCAAGGCCGGCGTGATGTTCTCGCTGCACGTCAAGGCGACGATGATGAAGGTCTCGCACCCGATCGTCTTCGGCCACTGCGTGCGCATTTTCTACAGGGACGCCTTCGCCAAGCACGGCAAGCTGTTCGACAGCCTGGGCATCAACGTCAACAACGGCATGGTCGACCTGTACAAGAAGATCGACTCGCTGCCGCAGTCCAAGCGCGAAGAGGTGATCAACGACCTGCACGCCTGCCACGAGCACCGCCCCGAGCTGGCGATGGTGGATTCG
>JADLDQ010000077.1 GCA_020846575.1 Burkholderiales bacterium | reverse complement strand
GCCTCGGCGGCCAGGCGGGCGGCCTCCGCGGCCGCGGCCTCGCGCCGGCGCGGGCCGCGCCCCGCCGGCGGCGCCGCTGCCTTCGACCATCTGCGACTCGAAGCGGCGGGGCGGCCCGATGAGCGCGCCCAGGCAGTCCCGAGAGCGGGCCGAGCAGCTGCGCAGGCAGATCGAACACCACAACCACTGCTACTACGTGCTCGATGCGCCCGAAATCGAGGATGCCCAGTACGACCGGCTGTTGCGCGAGCTGGAGTCCCTGGAGCGGGACTACCCCGCTCTGGCGACGCCGGATTCCCCGACGCGGCGCGTCGGAGGCGCCCCGCTCGCGCAGTTCTCCGCCGTGCGCCACCGGCTCCCGATGCTGTCGCTGGGCAATGCGTTCTCCGAGGGGGACGTTGTTGCCTTCGACCGCCGGGTGCGCGAGGCGGCCGGTGCAACCGAAGTGGCGTACAGCGCCGAGCCGAAGTTCGATGGGCTGGCGATCAGTCTGCGCTACGAGGATGGCGCGTTCGTGCAGGGCGCGACCCGCGGCGACGGCGCGACCGGCGAGGACGTGAGCGCGAACCTGCGCACCGTGCGCGCGATCCCGATGAGGCTGCGCGCCGCGCTGCGAGGCAGCTTCGAGGTGCGCGGCGAAGTGCTGATGTACCGTACCGACTTCGCCGCCCTGAACGAACGCCAGCGCGCGGCAGGTGAGAAGGTGTTCGCCAACCCCCGGAACGCGGCCGCGGGAAGCCTGCGCCAGCTGGACCCGCGCGTCACCGCCCGGCGAGCGCTGCGGTTCTGCGCCTACGGCGTGGGATTCACCGGCGATGCCCGCTTGCCGCGCACCCAGGTCCAGCTCCTGGACAGGCTCGCCGAGCTGGGCCTGCCGGTCGCGCGCGAGCGGCGGCTGGTTCGGGGCGTCGCGGGACTGCTCGCCTACTACCGAGAGCTGGCCGAGTCCCGTCCGGGACTGCCCTTCGATATCGACGGCGCGGTCTACAAGGTGAACGACTTCGATCTGCAGGAGCAGCTCGGTTTCGTCGCCCGGGCGCCGCGCTTCGCCCTCGCCCACAAGTTCCCGGCGCAGGAGGCGGTCACCGAGATCCTGGACATCACCGTCCAGGTCGGGCGCACCGGCGCTCTCACCCCCGCGGCGCGGCTCGCGCCGGTGTTCGTGGGCGGCGTGACCGTTGCGAGCGCGACGCTGCACAACGAGGACGAGATCCGGCGCAAGGACCTGTGGCGCGGCGACCGGGTGGTCGTGCGGCGCGCTGGCGACGTGATACCGGAGGTGGTGCGCGTGGACAAGCCGGGGCCGCGCCGCGCCGCAGACCGCTTCCGCATGCCCGCGTGCTGCCCGGTGTGTGGCTCGCCGGTGGTGCGCCTGGAGGGGGAGGCGGTGGCGCGCTGCACGGGCGGGTTCGCCTGCGCGGCGCAGCGCAAGGAGGCGCTGCTGCACTTCGCGCAGCGCCGCGCCATGGACATCGAGGGGCTCGGCGAAAAGCTCGTCGATCAGCTGGTGGAGCGCGCCATGGTGGATTCGCCCGCCGACTTGTACCGGTTGACGATCGAGGACCTCCAGTCGCTCGAGCGCATGGCGCAGAAGTCCTCCCGCAACCTCCTGGATGCCATCGCCGCCTCGCGCGGCAGGCCGCTCGGGCGTTTCATCTTCGCCCTGGGCATTCCGGGCGTGGGCGAGGAGGTGGCGAAGGTGCTCGCGCGCCACTTCGGAACCGTGGAAGCGTTCCTGGAGGCCGACTGGGGCGCGCTTGCCGAGCGCAAGCTCGAACTGGCGCGGGAGAACGCCGCCAGGAAGCGGCGCGGCCAACGCCTCGAGGCGCGGATCATGGAGGGTATCGGCCCGGAACTGAGCGACAGCCTCGCCAAGTTCCTCGGCGCCGCGCACAATCGCGAAGTCATCCAGGCGCTCGCCGCCGCGGCAAGACCGGCTGACGATGCTTCGGCCGTCGCGAAAGGCGCGCTGGGCGGCAAGGTGTTCGTGATCACCGGCACCCTGCCCGCGCTCACGCGGGACCAGGCACGCGAGCTGATCGAGCGCCACGGGGGCAGGGTCACCGGCTCGGTTTCCTCGAACACCGACTTCGTGGTCGCGGGAACCGAGCCCGGGAGCAAGCTCGATCGGGCACGCGAGATCGGCGTGCGGATTCTCGATGAGGACGGACTGCGCGAGCTGCTGGGGCAGGCGCGCTGACTCGCGGAAAGGCGCAGATTGAAGAACACCATCACCAAGGCGGTATTCCCCGTGGCCGGTATGGGCAGCCGCTTCCTCCCGGCGACCAAGGCGAGCCCCAAGGAAATGATGCCCATCGTCGATAAGCCCCTCATCCAGTATGCGGTCGAGGAAGCGGCGGCGGCGGGCATCACCGACATGATCTTCATCACCGGCCGTAACAAGCGCGCCATCGAGGACCACTTCGACAAGGCCTACGAGGTCGAGAGCGAACTGGCGGCCCGCGGCAAGAGCGAGCTGCTCAAGGTCCTGCGCGAGACGGTGCCCGATTCGATCAACTGCATCTACATCCGCCAGCCGGAACCCCTGGGGCTCGGTCACGCGGTGCTGTGCGCGAAGCCGGCCGTCGGGCGGGAGCCCTTCGCGGTGGTGCTGGCCGATGACCTCATCGATGCGCCCACGCCGGTGCTCGCGCAGATGACCGGCGTATTCGAGCGTTTCCAGTGCTCGGTCCTCGGGGTGCAGGAGATCCTGCCGGAGCAGACGCGGCAGTACGGCGTGATCGACCCGGTGGCGCTGGATCGGAGTGTCGACCGGATCCGCGCCATCGTCGAGAAGCCGGAACCGGCGCTGGCGCCCTCGCGCATCGCGGTCGTGGGGCGCTACATCCTCTCCCCGGAGATCTTCGAGCACCTGGAGCGGGTCAAGCCCGGCGCGGGGGGCGAGATCCAGCTCACCGACGCCATCGCATCGCTGCTCGCGACCTCCGGCGCCGTGGCCTATCGCTTCGAGGGCACGCGCTATGATTGCGGTTCGAAGATCGGCTACCTGGCCGCCACCGTGGCGCTGGCGCGCAAGCATCCTGAGGTCGGGCCGCAGTTCGAGGCGCTGCTCGCCGAGCTTGCCGGCAGGCGCTGAGCGGGCCGGGCGGGCGGCGCTGGATCGAGCACAAGGGGACGGGCACCGGTGGAACCGGCGCAGGCATGGAAGGTCCTGGAGAGCGCGGAACGACTCTGCGACGAGCGCGCCGTGGGCGAGGCGATCGCGCGGCTCGGAATCGAAATCGGCGCGGCGCTCGCCCCGCACAATCCCCTGGTGCTGGTGGTGATGCGCGGCGCGCTGTACTTCGCGGGTCAGCTGCTGCCGGCGCTGCGCTTCCCCCTGGAGCTCGATTACGTGCACCTGTCGCGTTATGGTGACCGGCTCACCGGCGGCGAGCTTCGATGGCTGGTCGAACCCGGCGAGAACGTGCGTGGCCGGCATGTGCTGGTGCTCGACGACATCCTGGACGCCGGGGACACGCTGGCGGCGGTGCGTTCGCGCGTGCTCGAGTTGGGCGCGCTGAGCTGCACGATCGCGGTGCTGCTCGACAAGCGCACCGGCCGGGACAAACCGGTGCACGCCGATTTCGTCGGCGTGGAGATTGCGAACCGCTACGTCTTTGGCTGCGGACTGGACGTCGCGGGCGCCTGGCGGAATCTGCCCGAGCTCTACGCCGTGAGGCAAACCTGATGCTCGCTATCGTCGGCGGCAGCGGGCTGTCGGCTCTCGCCTGCATGAAGACCGAACGCCGGCAGGTGGTGCGCACCCCCTACGGCGAACCCTCGGGACCGCTGCTGATCGGGCAGCTCGCCAACGTGCCCGCGGTGTTCCTCGCGCGCCACGGCTACGGCCACACCATAGCGCCGCACGAGATCAATTACCGCGCCAACATCTGGGCGCTGAAGCGCTCGGGCGCGACCCGGGTCGTCTCGGCGGCGGCAGTGGGCGGCATACGCGCGGACCTCGCACCCGGATCGATACTGGTGCCCGATCAGATCATCGATTACACCTGGGGTCGCAGTCACACCTTCTTCGAGGGCGAGGCGCCGGTGACGCACGTGGATTTCACCCGTCCGTACTCCCCGGAGGTGCGGGCGGCGATACTGGAGGCCGCCGGGACCTGCGCTGTCGCCGCTGGCGACGGCGGGGTCTACGCGGTCACGCAGGGACCGCGCCTGGAGACGGCGGCCGAGATCGACCGCCTCGAGCGTGATGGCGCGGACGTGGTGGGCATGACCGCCATGCCCGAGGCCGCGCTCGCCCGCGAGCTCGATCTGCCCTACGCCGCGATCGTGGTGGTGGTCAACCATGCAGCCGGGCGCGGTGACAGCCGCTCGCGCGTGGACCTGGAGGCGGTCTCGCGGGTGCTGGAGGCGGGTATGCGCAAGGTCGCGCTGGTCGTGGAAACGCTGGCGGGAGTATGCCGGTGATCCGGGAGGTGCTGCGCATGGGTGAGCCGCGGCTGCTGCAGCGCTCGCGCCCGGTGCAGGCCTTCGGGACGCCGGAACTGGACGCCCTGATCGCGGACATGCGCGACACCATGGCGCATTTGAACGGAGCGGGCCTGGCCGCGCCGCAGATCGGCGAGCTGGTGCGTGTCGTGATCTTCGGCGTGCGCGCCAACCCGCGCTATCCCGACGCCGAGGAGGTGCCCGATACCGTGCTGGTGAACCCGGTTCTCGAATTCATCGGCGAGGAGCAGGAGGATGCATGGGAAGGCTGCCTGTCGGTTCCGGGCCTGCGCGGCGTGGTGGCGCGCCATCGGCGGCTGCGCTACTGCGGCTTCGACGCGGCGGGCCGCGCGATCGAGCGCAGCGTGGAGGGCTTCCACGCCCGGGTGGTGCAGCACGAGTGCGACCATCTCGACGGCATCCTCTACCCGATGCGGATCCGGGATTTCTCGCGGTTCGGGTTCGTGGATGTGCTGTTCCCGGGCCAGGAGGTCATGCAGGACTGATGGGCGCCCGCAGGCGCATGCCGGGGCGCACAGCGATGCCGCGGGTGACGCCTGCGCGGGCCGTGCCGTCCAGCGCCCCGCGCCCGGTGCGGCGCCTGCCATCTACGCGTGAAGGATCTCCAGCAGCTCCTGTTCCAGCGTCAGCACCTCCCGCGGGTTGGACAGCGCCGCGCCGCTCACGACGAACACGTCCTCGGCGCGCTCTCCCAGCGTGGCGATCTTCGCGGTGTGCAGGTCGATGCCGCAGTCGGCCAGTACGCGGGCGATGTTGTAGAGCAGACCGGGCCGGTCCCCGGCGACGACGCTGAGCAGGTGGTACTGGCCGCGCTCGTCCGGGCGGATGTGTACCTCGGGCTGTATGGGGAAGTGCTTGAGCTGCCGCGAGATGCGGCCGCGCACTGGCGGCGGCAGCGGTGCGTCGGGCGCGAGCGCCCCGGCCAGCTCGTGCTCGATCAAGGCGATCATGTCGCGGTAGTGCGTCACCGTGCCGGTGCCCAGGACCTGGAAGGTATCCAGGGCGTAGCCGTGCAGGGTGGTGTGGATCCTCGCATCCGCGATGTTGAAGCCGATCGTCCCGAAACAGCCGCAGATGTGCGCAAACAGCTTGGGCCGGTCCCGGGTGTAGATCATCACTTGCAATCCCTCGCCGGCCGGCGACAATCGCGCCTTCACGACCGGTGCCTGCGTGTCGGCGCGGTAATGCAGCAGGCGCGTCTGCCAGGCGATGTCCTGGGCGTCGTGCCGGATGAAATAGGCCACGTCCAGCCTGCTCCAGAGCGCTTGCTGGGCGCCCTCGGACAGGCCGTAGAGCTGCAGCAGGCGCAGCGCTTCGGCCTGCTTCGCGCGGATGTCCTGGTCCGAGCCGAGCGCCTCGCCCCGAATCAACCGGTGCGCCGCGCGGAACAGGTCCTCCAGCAGCTTTCCCTTCCAGGCATTCCAGACCTTGGGGCTGGTGCCGCGGATATCCGCGACGGTGAGCAGGTACAGGGCGACCAGTCGCCGCTCGCTCTGCACCGTTTCGACGAACCTGCGAATCACTTCCGGGTCCGACAGATCCTGCTTCTGCGCGATCGCGGACATGGTGAGATGGTGCTCGACCAGGAACTCCACCAGCCCGGCGTCCTCGGGCTGCACGTCGTGGCGGCGGCAGAAGCGCCTCGCCTCGGCCTTGCCCAGTACGGAGTGGTCGCCACCGCGCCCCTTGGCGATGTCGTGGAAGATCGCCGCGACATAGAGCAACCAGGGTTTGTCGAACCCCGCCATCAGGCCGCTGCAGAACGGGTACTCGTGGGCGTGCTCCATCATGGTGAAGCGCCGCAGGTTGCGCACCACGGTGAGGATGTGCTGGTCGACCGTATAGACGTGGAACAGGTCGTGCTGCATCTGCCCCACGATGCGGCGGAACACCGGCAGGTACCGGCCCAGTATCCCGTACTGGTTCATGCGCCGCAGCTCGTGCACGATGCCGCGCGGCTGCTGGAGCAGGGCGAGGAAATTGCTGCGGTTGACCGGGTCGCGCCGGAACCTGGCGTCCATGCGCGCGCGCGCGTGCCAGAGCGCGCGCAGCGTGCGCGCGCTCATGCCCTTGAGTTCGGTGTGGCGCTGCATCAGGAGGAAACTCTCCAGGATCGCGCGCGGCTCGCGCTCGAACAGGTCCTCGCTGCGCACGTCCAGAAGCTCGCGCGCCATGCAGAAGCGCTCGTTCAGCGGTTGGGCCTGGGCCTGCGATTCGGGGAACAGGGCTACCGCGAGATTCTGCGACAGGATCGTCGAGAGCTGCGTCACCGCCTTGGCGGTTCGGTAGTAGACCTGCATCAGTTGCTCGCTCGGGCGCTTGGCGAGCGTTGGTTGAAAGCCCATCTGCCTGGCGAGCATGTCCTGGAAGTCGAACAGCAGCCGGTCCTCGCGCCTGCCCGCCGCGTAGTGCATGCGGATGCGAAGCCCCTGCAGGAAGCGCTCGCGGCGCGCGGCCTCGGCGGCCTCGCCGGCGGTCATGAACCCGCGCGCCGCGAGATCCGCCCAGCTCCGGCCGAACTGGCAGGCCTGCGCGATCCAGCGCAGCGTCTGGAGGTCCCGCAGCCCGCCGGGGGAGTCCTTGACATTGGGTTCCAGACTGTAGGGGCTGTCCTGGTAGCGCGCGTGGCGCTGCTCCTGCTCCAGCTGCTTCGCCTCGAAGAACGCCTGGCGTTCAAGCCGCCCGCGCGTACCGTCGCTGAAGCTGCGGTACAGCGAACGGCTGCCGACGATCAGGCGCGCTTCGAGCAGGGCGGTGCGAACGGTGACGTCTCGCTCGGCTTCCTCGGCGCACTGCGCCACCGTGCGCGCGCTGTGGCCCACCTCGAGGCCGAGATCCCAGAGGCGCGCGATGATCTCCTCGACCTTGGACTGGAGCGCAGGGGCCGGCGCCGGGGGCAGCAGCACCAGGATATCGACGTCGGAATGGGGAAACAGTTCGCCGCGACCGAAGCCGCCGACCGCGAGCAGCGCGGCCTCCCGCGGCACGGCGAGGGCGCGCCAGGCGCGGCGCAGCGTCGCATCCACCAGACGGCTGTGCGCGGCGAGCATGGCCCGCGGCCGGCCTTTACTCGCGAAGCTCTCGCGCAGCGCCGAGCGCCCCGAGTGAAGCGAACGGCGCAGCGCCTGCAGATCCGAAAGGACCTGCCCGGCTTCAGGCCGGGTGGACAGCACCCGCCAGGTCCGGCGAGGCCGCGCGCGTTCCGGGTTCGGGGCGCGCGCCCGCGGAGACAGTCAGCACCTCGTAGCCCGATTCCGTGACGGCCACGGTGTGTTCCCATTGGGCCGAGAGGCTGTGGTCCTTTGTCACGATGGTCCAGCCATCGGCCAGTTCGCGTATTGCTGCGCGCCCGGCGTTCACCATGGGTTCCACCGTGAAGATCATGCCCGGCTCGAGCCGGACTCCGGTCCCCGCCCGCCCGTAGTGCAGCACCTGCGGTTCCTCGTGAAAGCGCCGGCCGATCCCGTGCCCGCAGAATTCGCGAACCACGGAATAGCCGTTCGCCTCCGCGTGGCGCTGGATGGCCTCGCCGATATCCCCCAGGTGCCCGCCCGGCTTCACCGCTTTGACGCCGATCCACATGCACTCGAAGGTGACCTCGCAGAGCCTGCGCGCCTGGATGGAAGGTTCGCCGGCGTAGAACATCCGGCTCGAATCCCCGTGATAACCATCCTTGATGACGGTGATGTCGATGTTCACGATGTCACCGGTCTTGAGCACCCGCTCGCCGGGTATCCCGTGGCAGACTTGGTGGTTCACCGAGGTGCAGATCGACTTGGGAAAGGGCTTGTAGCCTGGCGGCGCGTAATTGAGCGGCGCGGGAATCGTCCCCTGCGCGTCCACCATGTATTCGTGGCACAGCCGGTCCAGTTCACCGGTGCTGATACCCGGCTTCACGTGGGCCGCGATGAAATCGAGGACTTCGCCGGCCAGCCGGCCGGCGACCCGCATCCTCTGGAGTTCCTCGGCCGTCTTGATGTGAATCGCCATCGGTGTCCTTCGCGTTCGCCGTGCCGGGGGCCTGGCGCCGCCGGCGTGCCGTACCTGCAACCATAGACCATAGCAGGCCGTGCAAGCCTGCCGCCGGGCGCTGGCGGCCACCCCTGCCGCAGCCCCGGGCACTGGGATAATTGCCTGTTTGCGCAAGGAAAACTTGAGCGTCCGGCAGCGCACATGGTATCATTTTTGACTGGCCGGGCCTGCGTTCTGGCCAATTTTCGTCGCTTCCCCGTTAGGGTGCCCCGGCGGCCGGGGTCTGTGGGAGAAGCGATCTGACCAACCCTGACGGAGAAGACCTCATGTCGACCACCATGCGCCAGATGCTCGAGGCGGGCGTGCATTTTGGCCACCAGACGCGGTACTGGAACCCGAAGATGGCCCCCTACATCTTCGGCCATCGCAACAAGATACACATCATCAACCTCGAACACACGATGGCGATGTTCGAGCAGGCGATGAAGTACATCCGCCAGATCTCCTCCAACAAGGGAACCGTCCTTTTCGTCGGCACCAAGCGTCAGGCCCGCGACATCGTGCGCGAGGAAGCCGAGCGCTGCGGCGCCCCCTACGTGGACCATCGCTGGCTGGGCGGGATGCTGACCAATTTCAAGACCGTGCGCCAGTCGATCAAGCGCCTGAAGGACCTCACCGCGATGAGCGGGGACGGGACTCTCGATCGCATGTCGAAGAAGGAGGCGCTGCGCCTGCAGCGCGAAATCGTCAAGCTCCAGCGCAGTCTCGGCGGCATCAAGGACCTGGACAACCTGCCCAACGCCATGTTCGTGGTTGACGTGGGCTACCAGAAGGGAGCGGTGGCGGAGGCGCGCAAGCTCGGTATTCCGATCGTTGCCGTTGTCGATACCAACCATTCACCCGAGGGTATCAGCCACGTCATTCCAGGCAACGACGACTCGAGCCGCGCCATCCGGCTCTACGCGCGTGGCGTCGCCGATGCGATCCTGGAAGGTCGCAACCAGTCGGTACAGGAGATTCTCGACCACGGCGGCGACGACGAGTTCGTCGAGGTGCAGGACAGCGACGAATCCGAATAATCGCGGCTTGCAGGCCCGTGACGCTTCGGCACCATCAGGCCGGCCGGACAGGAAATCGACGAGGAGCAGGGTAATGGCGGAAATCACCGCGAGCATGGTCAAGGAACTGCGCGAGAAGACCGACGCGCCGATGATGGAGTGCAAGAAGGCTCTGAGCGAGGCGCAGGGCGATCCGGAGAAGGCGCAGGAGCTGCTGCGCATCCGCCTGGGCAACAAGGCGTCCAAGTCCGCCTCACGTGTCGCCGCCGAAGGCATCGTGGGAGTGTGTATCGCCGCCGACGGCCGCAGCGCCGCCATCGTGGAGCTCAACTGCGAAACGGATTTCGTCGCCCGCAACGAGGACTTCGTCGCTTTCGCCGCGGACCTCGCGAAACGGGTGCTGGAGTCCACTCCCGCCGACCTCGCGGCGCTCGCCGCGCTTGCACACGGCGGGGCCACCGTGGAAGAGGCGCGCAAGGCGCTCGCGGGCCGGATCGGAGAGAACCTTTCCATCCGCCGTTTCACCCGGCTGGACGCGAAGGGTCGCGTCGCGCACTACGTCCACGGCGGCGCGAAGATCGGCGTCCTGGTCGATTACACCGGCGGCGATAACCAGCTGGGACGGGACCTGGCGATGCAGATCGCGGCGACGCGCCCCCTGGCGCTGTCCGCGGAGCAGGTGCCCGGTGACCTGGTGAGGCGCGAGCGCGACATCGCCGCGGCCAAGGCGGCCGAATCCGGCAAGCCCGCGGACATCGTCGAAAAGATGGTCTCTGGCAGCGTGCAGCGGTTCCTGAAGGAGGTGAGTCTGCTCGGCCAGCCTTTCGTTAAGGACGACAAGCAGACAGTGCAGGCGCTGCTCAAGGCGCAGCGTGCGTCGATACACGACTACGTGCTGTTCGTGGTGGGCGAGGGTATTGAGAAGAAGTCGTCGGACTTTGCAGCCGAGGTCATGGCCCAGGCCGCGCAGGCCGCGCGAGTCTAGCGTGCTGGCATTGCCCCCGTCCGGGCGCGGCAGCACCCGGTTCCGCGCCGGCCGGCCCTCCGCGGGCTTGCCATGAGCCCGCAGGGCCGCCCCAAGGGCGAATTCCCTGGCGCGCAGCGCCAGGGTAGTCCTATGCACCCGCAGGGCCGCCCCAAGGGCGACTTCTCCAGCGCGCAGCGCCAGGCTCGTTCCATGTGCGCCCGGCAGGTTTGCCGGCTCGGATCCCCGGCGCATCCCGAGGAGGCGACCCGGTGAGCGGGATCCGCTACCGGCGGATCCTCCTGAAGCTCTCCGGGGAGGCGCTCGCCGGCGAGGGCCACTTCGGCATCGAACGGCAGATGATCGAGCGCGTGGTCGGTGAGATCGCGCAGATCGCCCAGCTCGGCGTCGAGATCGGCGTGGTGATAGGCGGCGGCAACATCTTCCGCGGGGTCGCCTCCGGCGCGGCCGGCATGGACCGCGCCGCGGCCGACTACATGGGCATGCTCGCCACCATCATGAACGCGCTCGCCCTTCAGGACGCCATGCGGCACGCGGGGCTCAACGCGCGGGTTCAGTCGGCGCTCAGCATAGAGCAGGTCTGCGAAACCTATATCCGCGGTCGGGCGATCCGCCACCTGGAGGAAGGCAAGGTGGTGATCTTCGCCGGCGGCACCGGGAATCCCTTCTTCACCACCGACACGGCCGCAGCGCTGCGCGGAACGGAGATCGGCGCCGAAGTGGTGCTCAAGGCGACCAAGGTCGATGGCGTGTACACCGCCGATCCGAAGTTACACCCCGAGGCGACGCGCTACCGCACGCTCTCCTTCGACGAGGCGCTGGCGCGCAAGCTTCAGGTGATGGATGCGACCGCCTTTGCTTTGTGCCGGGACCAGAAGCTCCCGATCACGGTGTTCAGCATCTATAAGAGCGGGGCGATGAAGCGTATCCTCATGGGTGAGGACGAGGGCACCTATGTACACTTCTGATCGTCTTGCGGCGGACTTCGCCGCCGGGGTGTGCGGCGCCGGTCTTTCCGGCGAGACCGGGGGGGCGCGAAACCTGGCGGGGAACGGGGCCGCGCGACGGCTCTTTCCCGGGACGCACCGGCGCCGGGCTGGCGCGAACTGCGTGGAGATGCCATGAACGTCATCGAGATACGCAAGAACACCGAGCAGAAGATGCAGAAGTCCCTGGAAGCCCTGAAGGTGGATCTTGCCAAGGTGCGGACCGGGCGCGCGCACTCGGGGCTTCTGGATCACGTATCGGTCGACTACTACGGCAGTCCGATGCCCATTGCGCAGGTGGCGACCGTCTCGGTCCTGGATGCGCGTACGCTGGGCGTCACGCCTTGGGACAAGAAGATGGTCGCGCCCGTCGAGAAGGCGATTCGCGACTCCGATCTCGGGCTGAACCCCTCGTCGCAGGGCGACATCATCCGCGTTCCGATGCCGGCTCTCACGGAGGAACGCCGGCGCGAGCTCCTCAAGGTGGTCAAGCACGAAGGCGAGAACGCAAAGGTCGCGGTTCGCAATCTGCGCCGCGACGCGAACACCGCGCTCAAGGACATGCTCAAGGCGAAGGCGCTCCCCGAGGACGAGGAGCGCCGCGCGCAGGACGACATCCAGAAGCTGACGGACCGCTACGTCGCCGAGATCGACAAGGTCCTGCTGGCGAAGGAATCCGACCTGCTCGGCAAGACCTGACACCGCCGCGGCGGGCGCGCGACGGGGCGGGCCGAGCGAAAACGGCGGAGCGGCTGGCAGACTGACTCGGGAGTTCAGATGAAATTCACCAGCACCACGCGCGAGATCCCGGAGAAGCGGGCGGTGCCGCGCCATATCGCCATCATCATGGATGGCAACGGCCGCTGGGCGAAAAGCCGGTATCTTCCCCGCGTGGCGGGTCACCGGCGCGGCGTGGAGACCGTGCGCGAGGTCACGCGCGCCTGCGCCGAGCGCGGGGTCGAATTCCTCACCCTGTTCGCGTTCAGTTCGGAGAACTGGAACCGGCCACAGGAAGAAGTTTCGCTGCTGCGCGAACTGTTCCTGCGCGCGCTGGAGCAGGAAGTCGAGAAGATGAACCGCAACGGCATCCGGCTGCGGATCGTTGGCGAGATCGCACCCTTCGGCGAGAAGATCTGCGCGCTGGCGGCGCGCGCCGAGGAAGCGACCGCGAGCAACAAGCGCTTGACCCTGACGATCGCCGCAAACTATGGCGGGCGCTGGGACATTCTTCAGGCGCTGGAAAAGCTCCTGCGGCAAGAGCCGCGGCGCCGCGGACCGGTGACCGAAGAGGAGTTCGCACCGCTGCTGGCGATGAACTACGCGCCGGAGCCGGAGCTTTTCATACGCACTGGGGGAGAGCAGCGCATCAGCAATTTCCTGCTCTGGCACCTGGCGTACACCGAGCTGTATTTCACCCAGACCCTGTGGCCCGACTTCGACGCCCTGGCGTTGGAGGAGGCGATCGCCTGGTTTCGTGCCCGCGAGCGCAGGTTCGGCAGAACCAGCGAACAGTTACAGGACGCATCACCGGCGCGGCCGGCGCTGTCGGGCGCCGCCCAGCGCTTGATCGACTCAGCCTGACCCGACATCGCGCCACCGGTGCTCGCGCTGCGCGTCGCAACTGCTGCGCTGTTGGGAGCCTGCTTCGTCTTGCTGTTGTTTGCCGCCCCGCGCGTCCTGTGGCTCGGGGCCTGCGCACTGTTGATGGCGCTTGCCGCGTGGGAATGGGGGCGCTTTGCGCGGCTGCCCGCGGCGTCCAACGCGCTGTTCGCCCTGGGGCTGGTGTGCGTCGTTGCCGCGCTCGTGCTGGCGCCCCAGGTGCAGCCGCAACTGCGGCACGTTCACGCGGCCGCCACCATCTTCTGGTTGTTCGTCGCTCCCTGCCTGATCCTGCGCCGGGCGGCGATGGGCCGCGGGCTGGTGCTCGCCACCGGCGTCGCCGCGCTGGTGCCGGCGTTCTCGGCCCTGATCGAACTGCGCGAGGCAGCCGCGGCCCTGACACTGGCGGTGGCGGCGGTCGCCTGGATCTCGGATTCCGCCGCCTATTTCGCGGGCAGGCGGTTCGGCCGGCGCAAGCTCGCTCCTGCGGTGAGCGCCGGCAAGACCTGGGAAGGCGTATGGGGGGCGCTCGCCGGCGTTACGGCATACGCCGCGGTATGGACGCAGTTCCCGCAGGCGGCGCTGCCGCCCGGGCGTCTGGCCGAGGCGCCGTTCCTGCTCGCCGCGGCGCTGGCGCTGGCGCTGCTCGGCATCGGCGGGGATCTGCTGGAATCGCGGATGAAGCGAAACGCCGGCATCAAGGACAGCGGCGCGCTGCTGCCGGGACACGGCGGGCTGCTGGACCGCGTCGATGCACTGCTGCCAGTGCTTCCCGCCGCGGCGTGGCTGTTTGCACGATAATGCGCGCACCATGAGCGCGATGCCGCTGCAGTCGATCAGCATCCTTGGGGCGACGGGCTCCATAGGCCGGAGCACGCTCGACGTGGTCGCGCGTCACCCGGGGCGCTTCAGCGTCTGCGCGGTCGCCGCCGGCAGTAACGTGGAAGCGCTGGCCCGGATCGCCGCGCAGCACGGCGTTCGCTACGCGGCGATCGGCGATGCGGGGCGCGCGTCTGAACTGCGGCGCCGGCTGCGCGAGTTCGGTTCCCGAGCCGAGGTGCTCGCCGGCGCCGAGGGGCTGATCGGCTGCGCCACGCTCCCCGAAGCGGACTGCGTCATGGCCGCGATCGTGGGGGCGGCCGGACTGGGCGCGACCATTGCTGCCGCGCGTGCCGGAAAGAAGCTCCTGCTCGCGAACAAGGAAGCGCTGGTGGCGGCCGGCCCGGTGTTTCTCGCCGCGCTTCACGCCGGTGGCGGGGCGCTGCTGCCGATCGACAGCGAGCACAACGCGATCTTCCAGTGCCTGCCGCCCGGCTCGCGCGGCAACCTGGGGGTGAGGGGGATACGCCGAATCCTGCTCACCGGCTCCGGTGGACCTTTCCGGGTCCGTTCGCGCCGGGAACTCGCGCAGGTGACGCCGGCGCAGGCGTGCGCTCATCCTACCTGGACCATGGGTCCGAAGATCTCCGTGGACTCCGCCACCATGATGAACAAGGGGCTGGAAGTCATCGAGGCCCACTGGCTGTTCGAAGCCCCACCCGAGGCCATACAGGTCGTGGTGCATCCTCAGAGCGTCATCCACTCCATGGTGGAGTACCTGGACGGGTCGGTCATCGCGCAGCTGGGCAACCCGGACATGCGAACGCCGATCGCGCAGGCGCTCGCGTATCCGGAACGCATCGAGGCCGGCGTGGGACCGCTGGACCTGTTCAGGGTCGGCGCACTCGAATTCAAGGCGCCTGATTTCGAGCGCTTTCCCGCCCTGCGGCTCGCGTACGCGTCGCTGGAGCGGGGCGGGTCCGCGCCCGCCCTGCTCAACGCCGCGAACGAGGTTGCGGTGTCGGCGTTCCTCGCCCGGCGCATCCCGTTCCTGGAGATCGAGCGCGTCATCGAGGCGACGCTGCAGGGCGCTGCGACCGGACCGATCCGCTCGCTGGAGGACGTGATGGAAGCCGATCGCCTGGGCCGGGAGCACGCCCTGCGCCAGGTCGCGCGGCTGGAGGCTGCGCCGGCATGAGCGTGCAGGGCCGTCCCGGGCGCGAATCCCCTGGCGCGCAGCGACAGGAGACGCGAGCGAGCCCCGAGGGCCGCCCCGAGAGCCGCATTTCCAGAAGGGAGCCTGGAGCGCAGCGTCAGGGCGGGCAAGCCCAGTGAGCCTCGTACACACCTTGGTCTGGTTCATCGTCGCGCTCGCTGCGCTCATCGTGGTGCACGAGTACGGGCATTACCTGGTCGCCCGGCTGTGCGGAGTCAGGGTGCTGCGATTCTCGGTCGGCTTCGGTCGCCCTCTGGTTTCCCGCCGGTTCAAGCCCTCGGGCACCGAGTGGGTGATCGCGGCGTTGCCGATCGGCGGCTACGTGAAGATGCTCGACGAGCGCGAAGGACTTGTGAGCGCCGAGGAGGCTCACCGGGCATTCAACCGCCAGGGCGTGGGTAAGCGCATCGCCATCGTCGGCGCCGGGCCGCTCGCGAACTTCCTGCTTGCCATCGTCCTTTACTGGCTGCTGTTCGTGAGCGGCGTTCCCGACTCGCGACCGGTGATCGGCACGCCGCCGGCGCACACGCCGGCGGCCGCGGCGGGCTTGCAGCGCGGCGATCGGATCGAGCGCATCGACGCAAAGCGCGTCGAGAGCTGGCAGGATGCGCGCTGGCAGTTGCTCCAGCTCGCGCTCGCCCGCGCCCAGGCGAGGCTGGAGGTGGTGGACCGCGCGGGTCACCTGTCGCTCAAAACGCTGGACCTGCGCGGCTTCGAGCTCGAGGACGTGGAAGGCGATCCGGTCGCGCGCGCCGGCATACTGCTGTACCGCCCCTCGGCCGTGATCGGCCGGGTGCTGCCCGGCGGCGTCGCCGAGCGCGCTGGTTTGAAGCAGGGCGACCGCATCCTCGCGGTGGACTCGCGCGCGATCGAATCCTGGGACGAGTTCGTGCTCGCCGTGAGGAGCCACCCCGGCGAGACGATGCGCCTGCGCATCGCCGACGGCGCTGGGGAGTACGCCATCGAGATGAAGCCCGAGCCGGTCACGGTGCGGGGCCGCACGATCGGCCGCATCGGCGCCGAGCCGCGTGCGAGCGCAGAGGAGTCGCAGTGGCTGATGATCGAGGTGCGCCACGGTCCCTGGAAAGCGCTTGTCCTGGCGGCCGCCAAGACCTGGGAAACCTCGATCTTCAGCCTGAGGATGATCGGCAGGATGATCGTGGGCGACATCTCGTGGCGCAACCTGAGCGGACCGGTGACGATCGCGGACTACGCCGGGCAGTCGGCGCAGGCCGGCTGGAGCGCCTACCTCGCTTTCCTGGCGATCATCAGCATCAGCCTGGGCGTGCTCAACCTGCTGCCGATACCCTTATTGGACGGCGGGCATCTGTTGTATTATCTGGCCGAAATTCTCAAGGGCGGTCCTCTCTCCGAGCGGGCCATGGAGATCGGTCAGCAGATCGGATTGGCTTTGTTGGTCTTGCTGATGGCCTTTGCTT
>JADLDQ010000076.1 GCA_020846575.1 Burkholderiales bacterium | reverse complement strand
GCTGGGCGAGCGCGCCCGTCACGGCGATGTCCCAGGGCTTTCCGTCCAAGCCGATACGGCTGATCGTGCCGTTTCCGCCCGGAGGTCCGACGGACATACTCGGGCGCGTACTCTCCAAGCACCTTGCGGACGGACTGGGGCAGCCGATACTGGTGGAGAACCGCGGCGGGGCCGGAGGAACGATAGCAGCCGAAGCGGCCGCCAAGCTGCCGGCGGACGGTTACACGCTGTTCTTCGGCACCACCGGCACCCACGGCAGCGCGCCCGCGCTGTACCCGAATCTCGCGTACGACCCGATCAAGTCGTTCACCCCGGTCAGCCTTCTCATCAATGCGCCGCTCCTGGTCGGTGTACACGGCACAGTGCCGGCGGGCACGCTGAAGGAATTCATCGCACTGGCGAAGTCCCAGCCGGGAAAGCTCAGCTACGCCTCGGGGAACCTGACGGGAAACATCGTCGGCGAGATGTTCAAGATCCAGGCTGGGGTCGATCTGCTGCACGTGCCCTACAAGGGCGTCGCCCCCGCCATGACGGACTTCATCGCCGGCCGCGTGCAGGCGATGTTCGATCTCTACACGGCTTTCGGGCCGTTCCTCGCGAGCGGGAAGCTCAAGGTCTTCGCGGTCACCCTGCCCACCCGGTTCGCCCGCCTGCCGGAGGTTCCCACCGCGGCCGAGGCCGGTCTGCCGGGATTCGAGTTCAGCATCTGGTTCGCGCTGTTCGCGCCCCGGGGCCTGACGCCGGCCGTGCTGCAGCGCTTGAACGCCGAGGTCGTGAAGTCGCTCGCCAGCCGGGAAGTCCGCGATGCCTTCTCCAAGCAGGGGATGGAGCCCTCCGGCAGCACGCCCGAGGAGCTTGCCGCGCTCGTAGCCGCGGAAATCCCCAAGTGGACGCGCGCCGTGAAGCAATCGGGCGCGAAGATCGACTGAGCGCCGGCGCGGCGGCCAGGATCGCGCCCGGTTTCGGCGAACGCTTCGCCACGCAACCGGGACCCGCCCTGGTTCGCGCTTGTCCCGGCGCCTGGCAGGGCATCCTTGGGTAGGATCGTTTCGGGAAACCGGGTCGTCGATTCCGCGCAGGTCGAGGAGCACGCGCGCCGCGCCATGCGCGGGCTCGCCGCGCTCGGCGTCGAAGAGGCGGATTCGGTCGCGCTGCTGCTGCGCAACGACATCGCCTTCCTGGAGGCGTGTGTCGCGATCCGCGGTCTGGGCGCCTACAGCGTACCCCTCAACTGGCATGCGCAGCCGCACGAGATCCGCACGATCCTGCGGGATTCGGGTGCGAAGGCGGTGATCGCGCACGCGGACCTCGCCGCAGCGATAGGAGACCTCGGGGTGCCGAGCGTCGCGGTACCGACCCCGGCCGAGGTCGCCGAGGCGTACGCCCTGGACGCGCAGGATTGCCTCGCGCCGGCGGGCGCCCTCGCGTGGGAATCGTGGCTGCGCGCGCTGCCGGCCCATACCCCGGTCGCGCCGCGCACGCGCGGCTCGATCGCCTACACCTCGGGCAGCACCGGCACGCCGAAGGGCATTCAGCGCGGTCCCTGCGCCGGCCCGGCCGGCGAACAAGCCGGCCTGCGCACGGCCTGTGCGAGCTTCGGCGCCCGTGCGGGCGTGCGCTCGCTGATCTGCGGGCCGCTGTACCACTCCATGCAGGCGGCCAACCTGCAGACCGCGTACAGCGTGTTCGGCGACGGTGGCCTGGTCGTGATCGAGCCGCGCTTCGAGCCCGAGCGGCTGCTCGCGAACATCGAGAAACACCGGATCACGCAGATCCTGATGGTGCCGGTACTGTTCGTGCGCTTGCTGCGCCTGCCCCAGAGCGTGCGCCGCCGCTACGACCTGTCGTCCCTGGAGTGGGTGGTGCATTCCGCGGCGCCCTGTGCGCCGCAGGTGAAGCGCGCCATGATCGAGTGGTTCGGCCCGGTGATCCGGGAGTTCTACGCCCAGAGCGAGACCGGTGCAGTGACGCTCATCGATTCGGCCGAGGCCCTGCGCAAGCCCGGCTCGGTCGGGCGCGCGCTGCCCGGCTGCACGGTGAAGGTGCTGGACGATGCGGGCACAGAGCTGCCGCCCGGCGAGGAAGGCGAGATCGCCGCGGTCAACCACGCCTATCCGGATTTCACCTACCGCAACCGGCCCGAGGCGCGTGCGGCAATCGAACGCGGCGGCCTGATCGCCACCGGCGACATCGGCTATCTGGACCGCGAGGGCTTTCTGTTCCTGTGCGGGCGCAAGAGCGACCTGGTGATTTGCGGGGGCGTGAACATCTTTCCCGCGCAGATCGAGGAAGCGCTGTCGGCCTGCCCCGGCGTGGCCGACTGCGCCGTGTTCGGCATACCGGACGAGGAGTACGGCGAAGTCCTCGCGGCGCACGTACAGCCGCTGCCGGGCGCGCGCCTGGAGGAATCCGCGCTGCGCGCACAGCTGCGCGAGCGGCTGTCCGGATTGCAGGTACCGCGGATCATCCGTTTCGAGCAAGCGCTGCCCAGGCAAGACAGCGGCAAGATCTTCAAGAAGCGCCTGCGCGATCCTTACTGGGCCGCGGCCGGGCGGCGGGTGTGAGGCCGGCGCCCGACTGACGCTGCTGCCGCAGCCGATTGGCGGCGCCTTGCCGCGCCGCCCCGCAAACATGCCGTCCGGGCCGGTATTGTCAGACAATCGAGCTAAACTGCTCGCCGTCGTGCCCGCGTGCCCGCGAGGCGCTCCCGTTCACGGCGGCGCACCGTTTCCAACTCACGCTCATGGCAACGAGGAGGTGTCGAATGAGATCGTGCGATGCATTGAAGACAGTCGCCGCCATCGCCCTGGCGGCGGCCCTGCTGCCGGCGTTGCCGGCCCGTGCGCAGTCCTATCCGAGCCAGCCCGTGCGCTTTGTCCTGTCCGTGCCGCCCGGGGGCAGCGTCGACAGTCTGGGTCGAGTCGTCGCCAAGTACCTGTCGCCCAACCTGGGCCAGCCCGTGATCATCGAGAACAAACCGGGCGGCAGCAACAGGATCGCGACCGATTTCGCCGCGAGGAGCGCCCCCGACGGGCACACGCTCCTGATGCTCGGAAGCTCACAGGCCCAGGTGGAAGCCGCGGCCATCAGCACCGGCCAGCCGCGGCCCTTCGACACCCTGCGCGACTTCACTTCGGTGGGCACGCTCGCGACCAACACCGATGCGCTGGTCGTGCATCCGAGCCTGCCGGTGAAGACCGCGGCGGATTTCGTCGCCTTTGCCAGGTCCAAGCCCGGCTACATCACCTACGGTTCGACCGGGGTCGCGAAGAGCGACCACATCGCGGCGGCGCTGTTCGAGCAGATGACCGGAGCCCGGATGCTGCACGTGCCGTTCAAGGGGCTGGGCGATGCGATTCCGCAGCTCATCGCCGGTCGGATCCTGACCCTGTTCAGCGCGCTGCCGCCCATGGCAGCGCATATCCGGTCGGGCAAACTGCGCCTGATCGGCGTGGTCTCCGCCGAGCGCAGTTTCCTCTTCCCGGACGCGCCGACCCTGGCCGAGGCGCTTCCCCTGCCCGGGGACGCCGTGGAGACCTGGATCGGAATGATGGCGCCGGCGAAGACTCCCGCTCCGGTGGTAAGCCGGCTGAACGGGGAGATCCGCAAGATGCTCCAGGACGAAGCATTCGTGAAGCAGTCCCTGCATCCCCTGGGTTTGTCACCGTGGGGACACACGCCCGAGGAGATGACGCGCTTCGTTCAGGGCGAACTCGCCACGTACACCAAGCTCTTCAAGGACATCGGGCTCAAGCTCGAGTGAGCGCCGCGCCTGCTGCGGCGCTCACCGCGCCGCTCACGGCGCGCGCTACTCGCGCCAGGAGTGCCCGTTCCTTTCGGTGAGCGCGATCGCGGCGCTCGGGCCCCAGCTCCCGGCGTCGTAGGGCCGCACTTTCTGTCCCGCCGCCTGCCACCCCTCGACGATGCCGTCGATCCAGCGCCAGGCCGCCTCGACTTCGTCGCGGCGCACGAACAGCGCCGGGTTATCCCGCAGCACGTCGAGCAGCATGCGCTCGTAGGCGATGCGGCGCCGGCCGGCGCCGAGCGCGTCGGCGAGCGACAGGTTGAGCGGCACCTCGCCCAGGTGCACCTCGTTCAACCCCGGCTTCTTGTGCATGAGCGTGAGCGTGATGGTCTCGTGGGGCTGCAGCTTGATCAGGAGCACGTTGGCCGTGAGCTGCTGGCCGATGCCCGCGAAGATGTTGAAGGGCGCCGCCTTGAACTGGATCACGATCTCGCTGGAGCGCTGCCGCATGCGCTTGCCGGTGCGCAGGTAGAACGGAACGCCCGCCCAGCGCCAGTTGTCCACCTGCGCGCGCAGCGCCACGAACGACTCGGTGTCGCTCGCCGGGCGCGCCCCCTCCTCCTCCAGGTAGCCCGGGACGGGACGACCCTCGACGTATCCAGCGGCGTACTGGCCACGCACGGTGTGGGTGGCGACGCTCTCGCGCGTGAACGGCCGCAGCGACCACAGAACCTTGACCTTTTCGTTGCGCACCGCCGAAGGCGTGAAGCTCGCCGGCGGCTCCATCGCCACCAGGCACAGGAGCTGCATCAGGTGGCTCTGGACCATGTCGCGCAGCGCACCCGCCCCGTCGTAGTAGCCCCAGCGGCCCTCGATGCCCACGGTCTCGGCCACCGTGATCTGCACCTGTTCGATCGCGTTCGAGTTCCACAGCGGCTCGAAGATGGCGTTGGCGAAGCGCAGCGCGAGCAGATTCTGCACCGCCTCCTTGCCGAGGTAGTGGTCGATGCGGAACACCTGGCGCTCGGCGAACACCGTGCCGATGGCTTCGTTCACGGCCAGCGCCGTTTCCGTGCTGGTGCCGATGGGCTTTTCCACCACCACGCGGCAGCCCGCGCCGGCCAGCCCGCTCCTGCCGAGCTGCTGGCAGATCGGCCCGAAGTGCTCCGGGGCGGTCGAGAGGTAATACACGACCCCGCCCTCGCCGGGCGCGAGCGCCGCTTCGAGGGACGCGAGCCCGCCCTCGGAGCCGGTATCGACGGCCACATAGCGGATGCGCCCGGCGAACGACTCGAACGCCGCCTGATCGAAGTGGTCCCCATTGGAGGAGGCGAGGATGGCCTCGCGCACCCGCTCGACGAACGCCGCGTCCGGGACGGGCCGGGTCGCGGCGCCCACGAGCTGGAACGGGTCGGGCAGCAGGCCGTCGCGGTGCAGCGCGTACAGCGATGGCCACAGCATGCGCCGCGCGAGGTCGCCGGTCGCGCCGAAGATCACCAGGGCACGGCACGCGCCTGCCGGCCGGGAGGGGTTCACCGCGGCACCCGCAGCCGCGCGGCCGTGCTCGCCAGCTCGCGGATCGCTTCCCACTCGCCCGCCCGCACCCGCTCGGCGGGCGCGAGCCAGGAGCCGCCGACGCAGGCGACGTTGGCGAGCGCGAGATAGGAGGGCGCCGTGGCGGCATCGACGCCGCCGGTGGGGCAGAAGAGCGCCTGCGGAAACGGTCCGGCGAGCGCCTTGAGCATCGCGATCCCTCCCGCCTGCGCGGCGGGAAAGAACTTCAGACGCGTGCAGCCCTCATCGAGCGCGCGCATCACGTCCGAGGGCGTCATCGCGCCGGGCAGGAAGGGCAGGCCCGCCCGCCGGGCGTGCGCGAGCAGCTCGGGCGTCGTTCCCGGGCTCACCCCGAAGGCCGCCCCGGCTTCGGCGGCCGCGCCGAGCTGCGCGGCTGTCGTGATCGTTCCCACCCCCACGATCGCCTCCGGGACCTCGGCGCGGATCGCGCGCACGGCGGCGAGCGCAGCCCGCGTTCGCAGCGTGACCTCCAGCACCGGGACGCCGCCCGCGACCAGCGCCCGCGCCAGGGGTGCCGCGTCCTCGACGCGCTCGATCACCAGGACCGGCATGACCGGCGAGGCCGCGAAGATCGTCTCGATACCGCTCATGGCCGCACCGTATTCATGACACGCGCGGGCGAACCGTGCTCTTCGCCGGGAGCGAACCAGCTTGCGCCCTGCTCGGCCGAGAGGGCGTTCGCGCGCGCCGCGGCAAACAGTTCGCGCCCCCAGCCGGCGGCGTTTGCGGACAGGTCCGCGCTCGCCTGCGGCCGGGCGTTCCACTCGCTCGCCGGGACACGCGCCTCGAGCGTTCCGGCCACCGCGTCCAGGCGCACGAGATCGCCGTCGCGCACCCGGCCGAGCGCTCCGCCCGCGAGGCATTCGGGTGAGACGTGGATCGCAGCGGGCACCTTGCCGGAGGCCCCCGACATGCGCCCGTCGGTGACCAGGGCGACGCGAAAACCCGCGTCCTGCAAGGCGCCGAGGGCCGGGGTGAGCTTGTGCAGTTCGGGCATGCCGTTGGCGCGCGGGCCCTGGAAGCGCACCACGGCGACGAAGTCGCGGTGCAGTTCTCCCTTCTCGAAACGCGCCAGCACCTCGTCCTGGTCGTCGAACACCGCTGCCTGCGCCTCGACGATGCGGTGCGCGGGCTTGACCGCCGAGACCTTGATCACGGCCCGGCCGAGGTTGCCGGTGAGAAGCCGCAGGCCGCCGTCGGGCTGGAACGGGTCGCCGGCCTGGCGCAGCACCGACGCATCGCCGCTCTGCGCCCGGACCGGCCGCCAGCGCAGCTCGGCGCCCTCGAGCACCGGCTCGCGCGCGTAGGCTGCGAGCGGCTCGCCCGCGACGGTGCGCGTGTCCGGGTGCAGCAGCCCCGCCTGCAGCAACTCGCGGATCACGAACCCCGGCCCGCCCGCACCCTGGAACTGGTTCACATCCGCGCTGCCGTTGGGGTAGATGCGCGCGAGCAGCGGCACCACCCGCGACAGCCGATCGAAGTCGTCCCAGTCGATCGTTATCCCCGCGGCGCGCGCGATGGCCACCAGGTGCATGGTGTGGTTGGTGGAGCCCCCGGTGGCGAGCAGGCCGGCGATCGCGTTGACGACGGCGCGCTCGTCGATCACGCGCGCGATCGGCGTGTACTCGGCGCCCATGGCCGTGATCGCCGCGGCGCGCCGGGTCGCCGCGCGCGTGAGCGCCTCGCGCAGCGCGCTGCCAGGCGGAACGAAGGCGGACCCCGGCAGGTGCAGCCCCATCACCTCCATCAGGAACTGGTTGCTGTTGGCCGTGCCGTAGAAGGTGCAGGTGCCGGGCGCGTGGTAGGAGCGGGTCTCGGCCTCGAGCAGCGCGGCCCGGCCGGCCTTGCCTTCGGCGTGCAGCTGGCGCACGCGGCTCCTCTCCTCGTTGGGCATGCCGCTGGCCATGGGCCCGGCCGGCACGAAGATCACCGGCAGGTGCCCGAAGTGCAGCGCCCCGATCAGAAGACCCGGAACGATCTTGTCGCACACCCCGAGGCACAGCACCGCGTCGAACACGCCGTGCGCGAGCGCCACCGCCGTGCCCATCGCGATCGCATCGCGCGAGAACAGCGACAGCTCCATACCGGGTCGGCCCTGGGTGACGCCGTCGCACATCGCGGGCACGCCGCCCGCCACCTGGGCGGTGGCGCCGGCCTCGCGCGCGGCGCCCCTGATGATCCCCGGGAAGGCACCGAGCGGCTGGTGGGCCGAGACCATGTCGTTGTAGGCGGTGACGATGGCCAGGTTGGGCGCGCGCGAGGCGCGCAGGACGATCTTCTCCGGCTGCGGTTCGGCGGCGAAGGCGTGCGCGAAATTCGCACACCCGAGGCGCGCGCGCGCCGCGCCCTCGCCGCGGGAGCGCTCGGCCAGCGCCAGGTAGGCGGTGCGCGATTCACGGCTTCGCTCGCGCACGCGCCGCGTGACTTCCTCGACGATCGGGTTCAGGCCCATGTGCGCTGCTCCTCGATGGCCGCCCGGCCCAGGCCTTCACGCCAAGTCCGGCGGGGGCCGCCCGGTGCGAATACGCGGCAATCTACGCCGGCGGCGCGCGCATTTCCACGCGGCGCGCGCCTCAACGCTTCCACTGGAACCACGCCAGCGCCGCGATCATCAGCGCGCCGCCCGCCGCCTGCAGCGGGGTGAGGACCTCGCCGAGAAACAGCGCGCTGCCGATCGCCGCGAGCAGCGGCTCCAGGTTCATCAGCAGCGCGGTGCGGAACGGGCCGACGCGCGCGGTCGAGGCAAACACGCCGAGCATGCCGATGGTGGTGGTGACGCCCAGCGCGATGAGCGCCGCCCAGCCCGAGGCGCTCGCTGGTCCCTGCCAGCTCCAGGCCGCAAGCGACAGCAGGGTAAAGAGCGCGGTCGAGGCGAGCAGCGAATGCCAGGTCACCAGCCGCGTATCGACCCCTCCCAACCAGGCGCGCATCACGAGCAGCATGACGACGCGGCAGCAGGCCGCGGCCAGGGCGGCGAGAACGCCGGCAAGCGCAAGCCCCCCCGGGTGCGCGCCGAGCATGAGCGCGAGGCCCAGGAAAGCCGCTGCCGCGGCGGCTGCGCCCCGGCCGCTCAGCCGCTCGATGCCGCACGCCGCGGCGGCAAGACCCGTGAGCAGCGGGTAGGCGAAGTAAGTGAGGATCGCGACCGGCACTTCCACCGATTCGAAGGACTTGAAAAGCCAGTACACGTTGCCGGTAAAGAGCACGCCGATTCCCAGCGCGATCCAGCGCGCGCCCGGGTCGAGGCGAGCGGCCGGTGCATCCAGGCGCAGCCAGGCGGCGAGCAGCGCCAGCCCGATCCAGCTGCGAAAGGTCGCGAGCGACAACACGCCCGTGCCGTCGAGCAAGGCGAGCTTGCCGATCACGTCGGCGCAGGCGAAGGCGCTCGCCGCGACGACGGCCGGAATCAAATGCCGCGCGCCGATCGCCACTGAATACCGATCGCGGCGAGACAGGCGGCCGCCGCCACCGCGCATACTGCGAGCCAGCCGCCCCAGGCGAACGCGGTGCTTCCCAGGAACGCGCCGGCGGCATTGCCGCCCCACATGTGCGCGCCGAACACGGTGTTGACGCGGCTGCGCGCCCGCGCATCGACCCGACTGATCATGGTCTGGTTGGCCACCATCGAGGCGCGCAGGCCGCAGTCGAGCAGGATCGCACCGGCGACCAGGGGCGCGACCCACCATGCGCCCGCGGAGAAGACCAAGAACGCGGCGAGCACGCTGCAGGCGCCCGCCATCACCACGGGATAGGCGCCGTGGCGATCCAACCAGCGGCCCGCGGGCCTCGCGACCAGCACGCCCGCGCCGCCGGGCAGCGCCATCAGGCCCGCGGCGCCGGGTCCGAGCCGGTGGTTCGCCGCCAGCATCGGGGCGAGCGTCGCCCAGAAGCCGCCGTAGCAGATGCCGAGAAAGAACTGCGTGGCCGCGGCAAGGCGAAGCGAGCGGTGCGCGCGCAGCAATCGGGGGAGCGTGCGCAGCAGCGGGAAGTACGCGAGCCGGGTCCCGGCGGGCATGTCGGGCAGCCACAGCGCGAGCGGCAGCGCCAGGGCGGCGAGCAGCACGAATGCGAAGGCGAAGCTCCAGCGCCAGCCGAACTGCGAGGCGATGAGGCCTGCGGCGAAGCGGCCGAAGAAGATGCCCAGGTACATCGAGGTGAGTACCGTGCCCAGCACGCGCCCGCGCTCGCTCGCGCTGGAGAGGTCTGCGGCCGCGGAGATGAGGGTCTGCACCAGGCTCACGGCGAGGCCCATGACGAGGCTCGCCGCGATGGCCGCCCCGAGCGTGGGCGCGGCGGCCATCGCGGCGACGCCCAGCGAAAGAGCGGCGAACTGGCAAAGGACCAGGGTGCGCTTGTTCACCCGGTCACCGGCCGGGACGACGAGAACGATCCCCGCGAAGTAGCCCCCGAAGGTGAGCGTCGCGATCCACCCCACTGCGGCCGCATCGGCGCCGAACTCCCCGCCGATCGCCCCGAGCATGGGCGCGTGCAAGTGCATGCAGGCCGCGGCGACGAAGCCCAGAAGGACGATCATCGCCAGCGCGCGGCGCGGCGCGCGCGCGGCGCTCGGTTCGATGGGTGAAGAATTCATGCGTTCGCGTGACCCGGCGCAGGCGGGGATTATGTAATGCCGCGCCTTCCCGCTTCCAGCCGGATCCGCGCCGGCGGGGATCCGGACGGGGCGCGGGACGGACTGCCCGACTCACGCAGCCCCCATCGACTGCCACCCGCTCTATACTCGTTCAAACCTTCGACAAGCCGAGCGCAGCCGGTGTCCACCGTCAACTCAAGCTTCCTCGACGCGATCGAGCGGGCATTCGACAAGGCGTTCGCCGGCCGGAACCGGAGCGGCATACCGGCGATCCCGATGCGCCAGGATCCGATCGCGACCCGAGCCCGCGCGAGCGCACGCCTGCGAGAGGCGATGCGCGAGGGAACCTCCTGTCCATGACGGCCTTCGTGCGGCGTCTGCAAGCGCGCTGGCGGGATGCGGGCACCCTGCTGTGCGTGGGACTCGACCCGGATCCGGCGCGCTTTCCGGCTTCGCTTGGCGCAGGCGACGACGCGATCTACCTCTTCTGCCGCGCCATCGTGGACGCCACCGCGGATCTCGTGTGCGCCTTCAAACCGCAGATCGCCTATTTCTCGAGCGCCTGCGCCGAGGCTCAACTGCAGGATCTCATCGCCCACATCCATGATCGCCACCCTGAAGTCCCGGTGATCCTCGACGCCAAGCGCGGCGACATCGGTGCGACCGCGACCCACTACGCGCGGGAACTCTACGAGCGCTTCCGGGCGGACGCGGTGACGCTCTCGCCCTACATGGGCTTCGATTCCATCGAACCCTATCTCGAGTATGCCGAGCGCGGCGCGTTCCTGCTGTGCCGCACCAGCAACCGCGGCGGCGACGACCTGCAGATGCTGGAGGTCGGCGGCGAGAAGCTCTACGAGCGCGTGGCGCGCCTTGCGACGCGCTGGAACGCGGGCGGCCAGCTCGGCCTGGTGGTGGGCGCGACCTACCCGGCGGAGCTGGCGCGGGTGCGTGCCATCGCGGGCGATATGCCGCTGCTCGTGCCGGGCATCGGCGCCCAGGGCGGCGACGTGCAGGCGACGATGCAGGCGGGTCAGACCCGGGCGGGGGGGCTCGTCATCAACTCCTCGCGCGCCATCCTGTATGCCGGCCGCGGCGAGGATTTCGCGCAGCAGGCGCGCGCGGCGGCCATCGCCACGCGGGAAGAGATCAATCGCTGGCGGCATTGACGACGCGCGGCGAGCGTGATTGATCCGGATCGCAAACCCTCGAGGCCGCTCTTTTCTCTTACGAGGACTATAATTCCGCGAACACACTCCTCCCGCCCGCCACCATGAGCGCAGTGTTCGAACGCCGCCTGTTCACCGCCGAGGAGTTCCATCGAATGGGTGAAGCGGGCATCCTCGGCCGCGAGGACCGGATCGAACTGATCGATGGAGAGCTGGTCAACATGGCACCGATCGGGAAGGTCCACGCGAGCCGGGTGAACCGGCTCGACCGCCTGCTCCAGAGGGCCGTCGGCGAGGACGTTCTGGTCTGGGTGCAGTCCCCGATCAGCCTGCCTCCCCGATCGGAACCCCAGCCGGACATCGCCCTGCTGCGCGCGCGCCCCGATGATTACGCGAGTGCGCTGCCAGTCGCCGCGGACGTGCTGCTCGTGATCGAGGTCGCGGACTCGTCGCTGGCGTATGACCGCGACGTGAAGCTCGGCCTGTATGCCCGTCACGGCATCCCTGAATGCTGGATCCTGGATATCGAGCACCGCAAGCTGCAGATTTACCGTGAGCCGACCTTAGAAGGCTATCGCGCCACCCTCGAACCCGGCCCTGCCGATCCCATCTCGCCCCAAGCGGCGGAGGAGATAGTCCTGCGCGTCGACGATCTGTACGCGGGTCTGGACAGCTAAATCGAGTACACCGGCCACTCCAGGAAGGTTTCCGGCTCAATCGGGCACGGGAGCCACCTTCACGATCGTCCCCGGTGGCAAGGGGATGGGACTGGTGATCTCCGCGACGCCCGGCTTGCCGGCCTGCACCTTCACTCCTGACCGAACCGGATGTCCCTTGGGAATGCGGATGGTTTCCTTGACCTCCGGCGCCCTTTCCAGCCCGTAGCGCTGTGCTGCACCCTCCGCGGAAAGAGAGCGCCCGCGCCGTATGCCGGTGGTCATGTGCGTATCGCGACCGATTCCGTGGCGCAACTCGCGCGCAGCCTGCTCGCGGGTGGTGTAGCGCTCTACCAACCGCTCCTGGGGATTGGCCTTGACGGTGGCACGATCATGGGCCACGCGGTCCTTCGCGCGGATGCTTGCCCAATCGCGTTTCACACTCGCCTTGGCCATCCGCTTGGCCGCAGCCTTTGCGGCGACCCGCGCGGCCGTTCGGCCCGCGCTCGCGCTCGCCGCGAACGGCGCGAGGCAGAATGCCGCTAGGGCGGCAAGGACGATGGAGCGCCTGCTGATCATGGGTATTCTCCCTTCAGGTTCTGCGAATGGCGCGCACGATCGCGCCAACGATCGCAAACGGCAGTTTCACAACCCTAGTCAGTGTTCGAATCGCGAGCGCCGCCGGGTAATCCGCAGTCAGGCGCAGGAACTCTCCGCCCTTGCCGTTCAGTCGATCGGCTTGGGTCATACTCGCCTCCCCTCGCGGAAGCAACGAGCTCCGCACGCCTTCGTAACCCACTGCCGTGGTAATGATCTTGACCTCGGTGGGCGCGAAGCGCTTGACACCTTTCTTCAGAGGAGCCACCACGAGTGCGTAGAGCGTTTCCGTGACGACTGCAGGCGACTGCCCGACGACACAGATCAGCACCCTGCGCTTATAGTCCCCCGGATCTCTGAGTGGCGGATTGCCTGTCTCCATGGT
>JADLDQ010000075.1 GCA_020846575.1 Burkholderiales bacterium | reverse complement strand
TTTCCAAGCGGCTGTTCATATGATGTCCGATGTCCGGATTCGGCGCGATCTCCAGTCCCCGCGCCTTGATCTTCGCCAGATGGTTCTCGCTCAGGGCGCCCAACACCACACAACGGGTCGGATGGGCCTTGTAGAGCGGGCCTGGAATACCGGCCATATGGCTCTCGATGGGTAAGCTCAGATCGACTACGCGCAAGTCGTGTCCTTTCGTTCCTTCTTCAGCGCCGCGCTTGCTGTTCCATGCGCTAACGTTGTCCACCACGCCTGTGCCGATGTCCCAGGTGCCCTCGGCCAGCCCCTTGCCGAGCTGATCTGGGGAAAGCGTCTGCGTCGTCTCGATCTCGACGCCGGCGTGCGCGAAGCGCCGCAGGTGATTCGCCCAGACCGCCGGCGCGGGCGGAACGAAAAGGGATCTGGCGTATCTTCGCGGTCACGTCACCCCTCGCTGTGGGCCGGGCGCCAGCGCAAGAGGTAGGCTTCCAGGTACTGCATCAGGCTGTTGGTGAGGAAGCCCAGCACGCCCAGAACGAATATCCCGGCGAAGATATCGGCGCTGCGGAAGGCGCGCGCCGCGACCAGCACCATGTGGCCCAGCCCGGGCTGCGAGGAGAGCATTTCCGCGACCACCGTGAGGATGAGCGCCAGGGCGAGCGAAACGCGCATTCCCGCGAAGATCTCGGGCAGCGCGTTGGGCAGCTGGAACTTGAAGGCGCGCGCGAGGGGCGGGAATCGCAGCATGCGGGCCACTTCGATGAGGCGCGGGTCGATCGCTTTGAATCCGTGTATGGAGCCGAGCAGGATCGGCCACACGGTGCCGAAGGCGATCACCGTCACGATCATGGTGTCGGTGAGCCCGAGCAACAGCACCGCCGGCGGCAGTAAGGCGGAGGCCGGGAGCGGCCGCAGGAACTCCGCGGTGGGCTCGAGCAGTTCGCGCGCCCGTGCGCTGGAGGCGATCGCCGCGCCCAGCGCGATGCCGATCGCGGAAGCCACCAGCCATCCGGCGAACAGGCGCCACACGGTCTTGCCCAGCGGATCCCAGAGTTCCCCGGAATCGATCCATCCCCACAGAGTCGCAAGAGCGCGCTGCGGTCCGGGAAGGAACATCGGGTTGATCAGCTTGGTCTCCGCAACCAGCCACCACGCCGCGATGACCGCGGTGAGGAACGCGACGCTCGACGCAGCCGACGCGAGGCGACGCATCAGGCTTCCCGCTGCGCCCAGAACCAGCGCAGCCAGCGCCGCTCCAGCCGCAGCAGACCCCAGTTGGCGATCCATCCCACGAGGCCCAGCCACAGCAGTGTCGCCCACATCAGGTCGGGGTGCAGCGATTGCTGCGCGACAATCATTCCGTGGCCGAGTCCGCGAGGATTGGCGGCTATTTCGACGGTCACCGCCACCACGATGGCGATGCCCGCGGCGATGCGTATCCCGACCATGATGCCGGGCAGCGCCGCGGGCAGTGCCAGCTTGCGGATACGCTTCGCGAGAGGCAGACCCATCATGCGGCCGACTTCGATCAGCCGCGGATCGATGCCGCGGACCGACGAAATCGTGACGATCAGGATCGGCCAGAAACAGGCGAAAGCGACCACCGACCCGGTCATGTTCTGCCCGAAACCGAAGATCAGCAGCGCAACCGGGATCAGCGCGACCGACGGGATCGGCCGCAATGCCTCGACGGTAAGCACGGTGAGGCGCTCGAGCGTGCGAGACAGGCCGAGCACTGCGCCGGCTGCGACCGCGAGCACCGTGGCGATGGCGAGGCCGATGATGGCCGACACAAAGGTCTCGGCTGTCTGCCTGAGCAGCGTGCCGTCCGCGACCGCCGCGACGAGCGCGGCAGCGACAAGGACGGGGCGCGAGAAGCTGTCGCCCGAGACCGCGCCCGCCCAGGCGGCCAGCTCCCAAAGGGCGGTGACCGCCAGCGGAAAGATCATGCCGATCGCGACGCGGCGCATGTTTCTACTCGTGACCGAGATGCTGGAACAGCCGGTGGCGATACTCAAGAAAGCGGTAGTCCTCGCGCGTCTCGAGCTGGCGACGCGGGCGCGGCAGGTCGACGTCGATGATCTCGACGATCCGCCCGGGATTTGCGGCGAGCGCGATGACCCGGTCGCCCAGGTAGATCGCCTCCTCGAGGTCGTGGGTGACGAAGAGCACCGTGCGGTGTTCGGATTCGCAAAGCCGCGCGAACTCGTCCTGCAGCGTTTGGCGCGTAATGGCATCCAGCGCGCCGAAGGGCTCGTCCATGAGCAGGACGCGAGGCTCCTGCGCGAGACAGCGCGCGATCTGCACCCTCTGCTGCATGCCGCCGGAGAGCTCGGCGGGGAACTTGTCCGCGTGCTCGGCGAGCCGCATCTTCGCGAGCAGCGGCGCGCTGCGCACGGCATGCTCGGATTTCGGTATACCGCGGGCCTCGAACGCGAGTGCGACGTTGCCGGCTACCGTGCGCCAGGGCAGCAGCGCGCGTCCATAGTCCTGGAAGATGATGGCGATGTCCGGCTGTGGTGCCGCCACCCGTCTGCCCTGGAAATGCGCCTCGCCGGCGCTCGCCGGCAGCAGTCCCGCAAGCACGCGCAGCAGCGTGGTCTTGCCGCAACCGGAGGGCCCGACGATGCAGACGAACTCACGCTCCGGAACCTCGAACGCCAGATCCGAGAGGATGGTGCGCGCCGCGGGCGGGGTGCCGAATGCGAGCGAAACGCCGCGCGCCGCCAGCACCGGCGGCGCGCCCGCGCTCATCGCTCGCGCCGCCGCAAGCCGTAAGGGGGCCAGGGACGGTGCTATTTCGCCAATACCTGGGCGACGCCTGCCGTTCCCTTGGTGATGCCGAAGTCCCTGCACGTATCGACCCAGAACTGCACGTCGGCCGGTCTTACGTCCACCGTGAAGGTCGGCAGCGGGATGCTCATCGCGACCGCTTCGGGAAGTTTCAGGTAGGTGACCTGCGACTTGCGCGACGCCGCGGGGTTCTTGGCGATGTATTCGACCGCCTCGCGGATCGCGGCACGAAAATCGGCGACGACCTTCGGATTGGCCTGCGCGAAAGCCCTGGTCATCGTGTAGAACGCCTCGAGGTAGGAATCGGCGACCTGCGCGCCGTAGGGCGCGACGGTGTAGCCGACCTTGGTCTGGTTGATGCGCGTCAGGAACGGCTCGACCGGGGTCACCGCGTCGACGCTGCCGCTCTTGAGCATGTCGCCCAGTTGCGGCATCGCGCCTTCCACGAACGTTACTTGTTTGGGGTCGACGCCGGCGCTCTTCAGCCATTTCATCAGCATGACGTGATTCACGCCGTTCAGCCCGGGTACGGCGACCTTCTTGCCGCGGAAATCGGCCGGGGCCTTGATATTCGATCCCTCGCGGGCCGCGACTCCCAGCGTCACGTTCGACTTGGTCTGCAGGGTCGCACCGGCGACGATCTGGATTTCGACGCCTCCCTCGTTGGCGAGCAGGAACACCGGCGGGGTCAGGGTTCCGATCTGCAGGCTGTTGCTCGCCAGCGCGCCCGGAAGCGTCGAGCCGACCGTCACCAGCTGCAGCGTCACGTCGAGTCCCCGCTTGGCGAAGTATCCCTGGTCCTTGGCCCATCTTCGACAGTTTGTTTTTGAAAGTTTCGGAAATTCAATCGGGTAGAGGCGCCGCGGACGTGTAATGTCACGCCGTTTGGCGAGGAATGGGCGGTGGGTGAGTCGTCCTCATGAAGGCTCCAATTGGCGGGGCAGCGCAACGCCACAGGCCTGGAACACTTTGGCGACGCAGCCCTCGGTATCGGTGCGCAGCCGGTAGCCCTTGGCGTTGACCGTCAGGTCGATCTGCTGCAGACGCTCCAGGTCCTGGAGGATGTCGGCCCACTCGAGCTGGTAGCCGCGTTGTGCCAAGCGCCGCTCCAGTTCATCGCGCAGCACCAGTGCAAGAAACGAACAGAATACGTGGCCGCGGATAGTGTCATCGCACTTGTGGAAGATCGGCCGTGTGGCTAGC
>JADLDQ010000074.1 GCA_020846575.1 Burkholderiales bacterium | reverse complement strand
TGTTCCGGAACCCCGGTTCTGAAGACTACCGGGAGCAAGTCGCGGCGCGAGTAGCGGACCACGTGCGGCCGCAGGCGTTCCCGGAAATCTCCATGCCGGTCGCGAGCCTGTTCCCGGATTGATTTTCGAAGCGTGACTCGCGCGCGTCCGGCGAGCCGGCGCCTCCTCCGGGCCCGGCGGCCGGTCCCTCCCAGGCGTTTCGCGGAGTTCGGTTCCGGCGAAGCGCGACCACGAGCTTCGACTTGCCGCGCCCGGCTGTTCGACGGCGAGGGCCTTGCGCCGGGCCGCACGCCAATCGCGCGAGGGCGCAGACCGCGGCGCGGCTTGCAGGCGCCGCCGGACGGGAGCAAGCTTGGGGCAGGCCGCATGGCGCAGCCCGCGCTTCTAGCGGCGTGCGGCCGCGGCCTGCCTTGGTTCTATCTCGCAAGGGGGAAAGCATGAGCACCGTCGCGCAGATTCTCAAGTCCAAGCCCGATCACGCCATCTACAGCGTGCCCCCCGCGACCAAGGTGTTCGAAGCGGTCAAACTGATGGCCGACAAGAACATCGGTGCGGTGCTGGTGATGGAGGGCGAGCGCATCCTGGGCATTCTCACCGAGCGCGACTACGCGCGAAAGATCGCGGTGGAGGGCCGCTCCTCGCACGACACGCCGGTGGCCGACATCATGACCGGCCGGCTCGTCTGCGTGTTACCGGCGCAGACCGGCGAGGAATGCATGGCGCTGATGACGGAGAACCGCGTGCGCCACCTGCCGGTCCTGGATAACGGGAAGCTGGTGGGCATCGTCTCCATCGGGGATCTGGTCAAGGACGTCATCGCCGAGCAGAAGTTCGTGATCGAGCAGCTGGAGCACTACATCACCGGAGAACGGACCCTCTGAGCATTCCAACCGCCGCAAGCGGCGGAAGGTGTTCACGAAGAAAACCGTGAGTTGCAGAACGTTTTTTCGAGAGCAGCCCGCTTCCTGCCCCGGCAGCTAATCCCGGCAGTGGCGGGAAGGCGGGGAACGCTGGCGCCGCCGCACGGTCTGTGTTTCAAGGAGCCCGCGCCCGTAGCGCAGGCGGCCCGCCCGGGTGGCATGACCACGAGGCGTGCCGGGTGCTCCTGTGATGCCGCACTGCAACGCGGGCGGCCCTGCGCGAAGCGAGGAGATTCGTGAACATCCGGGACGGTCTTGCAGGCGCCGTGGGCAATACCCCGCTCATCCGGCTGCGGCGGGCTTCGGATCTGACCGGTTGCGCCATTCTGGGCAAGGCGGAGTTCCTCAACCCCGGTGGCTCGGTGAAGGACCGCGCCGCGCTGGCCATCATCCAGGACGCCGAGCAGCGCGGGGTCATCCGCCCCGGTGGCCTGATCGTCGAGGGCACGGCAGGCAACACCGGCATCGGTCTCGCGCTGGCGGGGAACGCGCGCGGCTACCGCACCCTGATCGTGATTCCCGAGACGCAAAGCGAGGAGAAGAAGGACTTCCTGCGCCTGTGCGGGGCCGAGCTGCGGGAAGTGCCCGCGGTGCCCTATCGCGATCCGGCTAACTACGTGCAGGTCTCGGCGCGGCTGGCGCGCGAGTACGCGGCGCACGAGCCCTGCGGCGTGCTGTGGGCGAACCAGTGGGACAACACCGCGAACCGCGACGCCCATTACCGCGGTACCGGCCCGGAAATCTGGGAGCAGACCGGCGGCGCTGTGGACGGATTCGTGTGCGCCATCGGTACCGGCGGCACGCTGGCGGGCGTGGGGCGCTTCCTGAAGGAGCGCCGCGCGGCGATCCGCATCGCGGCGGCGGACCCGATGGGAGCCGCCATGTACCACTGGATACGCACCGGAGAGCTGAAGTCCGAAGGCAGCTCCATCGTCGAGGGTATCGGGCTGGGCCGGGTCACGCGCAACATCGAGGGCGCACCGGTGGACGATGCCTACCAGATCCCCGACACCGAGGCGCTGCCCGTCATCCACGGCCTGCTGCGCGAGGAAGGGCTTTGCGTGGGAGGCTCCAGCGGCATCAATGTCGCGGGCGCGATGCGCCTCGCCGCAGACCTCGGACCGGGACACACCGTGGTGACCGTCCTTGCGGACGCGGGCACGCGCTACCGCTCCAGGCTGTTCAATCCGGCGTTTCTCAGGGAGCGGGGATTGCCCGTTCCTGACTGGCTGTGAGCCGGTCGTCGAACCCGGACGCGCGGCGCCTGTCGAAGCGGAATACGCGCTCGAGCGGCGCGCGAAGGAGAAAAGACCATGGTCACTTCTATGAAATGGCAGGACTGGGCGAACTTCCTGCTCGGCTTGTGGCTGTTCGCGTCCCCCTGGGTACTCGGCTACGCGGACCTGGGGCAGGTAACGGTAAACGCGCTCATTTTCGGATTCCTGCTGGTGGTGTTCTCGCTGCTGCCGTTGAAGTTGCCCGCCGTCTGGGAAGAGTGGATCGACCTGCTTTGCGGTCTGTGGCTGATCGCGGCTCCGTTCGTCCTGGGTTTCACGGGGCAATTCAGCGCCGCCGTCAACAGCCTGCTGGTCGGGACTCTGGTCGCCTTGCTGGCGGCCTGGGCGATGTCCCTGGACAGGGAGATCGTCCGGTGGTGGCATGACCGGGCCGCCGGTCACTGAGCGAAGCTCTCCGGCTGTCTCGGGGCGGACCCTCGCCGCGCATCCGCGGCCAAGGGCGAAGCCTGTGCGCCCGTTGCGGCGCCGGGGGCCACGCGGATCATTCTCTTGCCGGAGCGTGCGGCGCGGGGCAGGGTCGAGCGCTGCAGGGCGATGCCCCGGGAGGCGATGAGGTGAACGTGGTTGCGAGCTTCCAGGTCGAGCGCCTCGAGTTTCTCGGCGCTGAGGGCGAACTCCTCGCGCCGCTGCCGGACTTCGCGCGCGACCCCGAAAAGCTGGTCGCGCTGTATCGCGCAATGACGCTCACGCGCCTGTTCGATGCGCGTGCGGTCGCGCTGCAGCGCACCGGGCAGCTGGGCACGTTCGCTTCATCGCTCGGACAGGAGGCCGTGGGCACCGGGGTGGCGAGCGCGATGCGCGAGGAGGACGTGCTCGTGCCCTACTACCGCGATCACGGCGCGCTCCTGTGGCGCGGCGTCACCATGGTGGAGTCGCTGCTGTACTGGGGCGGAGACGAGCGCGGCTGCGATTACGCCGGCCCGCGGCGCGATTTCCCGGCCTGCGTGCCGATCGCCACGCAGGTCACACACGCCGCCGGGGTCGCCTGCGCGATGAAGCTGCGGGGCGAGCCGCGGGTGGCGGTGTGCATGGTCGGCGACGGGACCACCTCCAAGGGCGACTTCTACGAGGGTCTGAACGTCGCCGGCGTCTGGCACCTGCCCATGGTGGTGGTCATCAACAACAACCGCTGGGCGATCTCGGTGCCGCTGCACGCCCAGACCGCCGCGGCGACCCTGGCGCAGAAGGCGATCGCCGCGGGCATCGAGGGCCTGCAGGTGGACGGCAACGACGTGATCGCCGTGCACGAGGCGGCGCGCCGGGCGATCGAGCGGGCGCGCGCGGGCGGCGGGCCGACGCTGGTGGAGGCGCTCACCTACCGCCTGGGCGATCACACCACGGCCGACGATGCCACGCGCTACCGCAGCGCAGGTGAGGTGGAGCGCGCGCGGCGGCTGGAGCCGCGCGCGCGCCTCGCGCGCTACCTGGAGCGCGCCGGCGCCTGGAGCGGGGCCGCCGAGGAGCGCCTGAGAAACGAGTGCACCGAGCGCGTCGAGCAGGCGGTGCGCGAGTACCTGGCGGTGCCCCCGCCGGCGCCCGCGGCCATGTTCGAGCACCTGTACGCCGAGCTGCCCGCCGCGCTGCGCCCGCAGCGCGAGGCGGCGCTGCGCGCGGCGGGCGGGGAGCGCGAACGTGGCTGAGATCACCCTGGTCGAGGCCGTCAACCTCGCGCTCGCTCACGAGCTGGCGCGGGATCCCTCGGTGGTGCTGCTCGGCGAGGACATCGGCGCGAACGGCGGCGTGTTCCGCGCCACGCTCGGTCTGAAGGACCGCTTCGGCGCCGGGCGCGTGCTCGACACGCCGCTCGCCGAGGCGGCGATAGCGGGGCTCGCGGTCGGCATGGCCGCCGAGGGCCTGAAGCCGGTGGCGGAAATCCAGTTCACCGGGTTCATCTACCCGGCGCTCGATCAGCTCATCAACCACGCCTCGCGCATGCGCCATCGCACCCGCGGCCGGCTCACCTGCCCGATGGTGCTGCGCTCGCCCTGCGGCGCGGGCATCCACGCCCCGGAGCACCATTCCGAGAGCCCCGAGGCGCTCATCGCCCACGTACCGGGGCTGCGCATGGTGATTCCGTCCTCGCCCGCGCGCGCCTACGGCCTGCTGCTCGCGGCGATCCGCGACCCGGACCCGGTGGTGTTCTTCGAGCCCACGCGCCTGTACCGGCTGTTCCGGCAGGCAGTCGAGGACGACGGCGTGGCGCTGCCCCTGGACGCGTGCTTCGTGCTGCGCGGCGGAACTGACCTGACGCTGGTGAGCTGGGGTGCGGCGATTCACGAGACGCTCGCGGCGGCCGGCGCGCTGGAAGACGAAGGGGTGAGCGCCGAGGTGATCGACGTGGCCACGCTCAAGCCGCTCGATATGGCGACCATCCTCGAATCGGTGGGGCGCACCGGGCGCTGTGTCGTGGTGCACGAGGCGGCGCGCAGCGCCGGCTTCGGCGCCGAGATCGCCGCCGGCATCGCCGAAAGTGGCCTGTTCTCGCTGCTCGCACCGCTGGAGCGCGTCACCGGCTACGACGTGGTGCTGCCGTACTCGCGGCTGGAGATGCAGTACCTGCCGGGCGTCGCGCGCATCCTCGCCGCGGCGCGCAGGGCCATGAAGTTCCAGTGAAACCCGACAGGGCTGGGGGAGGGAGGGACCATGAGGATATTCGCGCTGCCCGACCTGGGCGAGGGCCTGCAGGAAGCCGAGATCGTCGAGTGGCACGTGAAGCCGGGCGACGCGGTCCAGATCGGCGAACCCCTGGTGTCGGTGGAGACCGCCAAGGCGATCGTCGAGATCCCCGCTCCCTACGCCGGCCGAGTTGCCAGGTTGTACGTCAAGCCCGGCGACATCGTGCACCTGGAGGCGCCGCTGGTGGGATTCGAGGGCCCGGGGCAGGCCGGCGACCCGGGCGCGGTGGTCGGCGAGCTGCGCGCGCTCGACGAGGTGCGCGAGGACGAGCCGGTCGCCGCCGGCGGTGCGCTCGGGATCAAGGCGGCGCCGGCGGTGCGGGCGCTCGCGCGCCGGCTCAATGTCGAGCTCGCGCTGGTGAGCGGGACCGGGCCGGACGGCGCGGTCAGCGCCGCTGACGTGGAGCGCGCGGCCAAGGAGTTCGCCGGCCTGGGGGCTGCCGAGCCGCTGCGCGGCGTGCGCCGCGCCATGGCGCTGAACATGGCGCGCGCCAACGCCGAGGTGGCCTCGGCGACGATCCTCGGCGACGCCGACATCCACGCCTGGCCGCGGGACGCCGACGTGACCATCCGGCTGGTGCGCGCCATCGGTCTGGGGTGCGCCGCCGAGCCCTCGCTCAACGCCTGGTACGACGGGCGCACCGTCTCGCGCCGGGTGCTTGCCACGGTCGACGTGGGCATCGCCGTCGATACGCCCGAGGGGCTGTTCGTGCCGGTGCTGCGCGACGTGGGCAAGCGCGAAGCTGCCGACCTGAGGCGGGGCCTGGACCGCATGCGCGCGGACGTGAAGGCGCGCAAGATCCCGCCGGAGGAACTGCGCGGGGCCAGCATCACGCTGTCCAATTTCGGCATGATCGCCGGCCGGTACGCGGCGCCCGTGGTGCTGCCGCCCGCGGTGGCCATCCTCGGCGCCGGGGCGATCTCCGAGCGCGTGGTGGCCGAGGCCGGCTCGCCCGCGGTGCACCGCGTGCTGCCGCTCTCGCTCACTTTCGACCACCGCGCGGTGTCGGGCGGTGAGGCGGGACGGTTCCTCGCGGCGGTGATCGCCGACCTGGAGAAGCCCGTTTGAGCGAGAAGGGCCGCCAGGATGGCGAAGCGGCTGTCGCGACGCGACAAGGCGGTCCAGGCCGCGCGGATACCGGTTCGAGATCCGGGGCGATACGGGAGCAGCCGAGCATGCGCGAGCAGTCTTCGTTGCGTTTCGATCTGGGCGAGCCGGCGGCGATGCTGCGCGAGTCGGTGCGCGCGTTCTGCGCTCGCGAGATCGCGCCGCGCGCGGCGCAGATCGACCGCGACAACGCGTTTCCCGGTGAGCTGTGGCCGCGGCTGGGCGCGCTGGGCGTGCTGGGTATCACCGTCGAGCCCGAGTACGGCGGTTCGGGGCTCGGATACCTGGAGCACATCGTCGCGATGGAGGAGATCAGCCGCGCCTCGGCCTCGGTGGGCCTGTCCTACGGCGCCCATTCCAACCTGTGCGTGAACCAGATCCGGCGCGCCGGCAGCCCCGCGCAGAAGCGCACCTACCTGCCGGGCCTGGTTTCGGGTGAGCGGGTCGGGGCGCTGGCGATGTCCGAGTCCGGCGCGGGCTCGGACGTGCTCGCCATGCGGCTGCGCGCCGAGCGGCGCGGCGATCGCTACGTGCTGAACGGGACCAAGATGTGGATCACCAACGGCCCGCACGCGCAGGTCCTCGTGGTGTACGCGAAGACAGACCCGCGCGCCGGCGCCCGGGGCGTGAGCGCGTTCATCGTCGAAAAGGGCTTTCCGGGGTTCTCCACCGGGGCGAAGCTCGACAAGCTCGGCATGCGCGGCTCGGACACCTGCGAGCTGGTGTTCAGCGACTGCGAGGTGCCCGCGACGAACCTGCTGGGCGGTGAGGGCGAGGGCGTGAGCCTGTTGATGAGCGGCCTGGATTACGAGCGCGCGGTGCTCGCCGGCGGCCCGCTGGGCATCATGCAGGCGTGCCTCGATCTCGCGCTGCCCTATGTGCACGAGCGCGTGCAGTTCGGGCGGCCGATCGGCGAGTTCGAGCTGGTGCAGGGCAAGCTCGCCGACATGTACACCACGCTGTGTGCCTGCCGCGCCTACGTCTACGCGGTGGGGCAGGCGCTCGACCGGGGCGAAGTCTCGCGCCGGGACGCGGCGGGCGCGATCCTGTACGCCGCGGAGCGCGCCACCTGGATGGCGCTCGAGGCGATCCAGTGCCTGGGCGGCAACGGCTACACCAACGAGTACCCGGCCGCACGGCTGCTGCGCGACGCCAAGCTCTACGAAATCGGCGCCGGCACCAGCGAGATCCGCCGCATGCTGATCGGCCGCGAGCTCTTCGAGCACGCGCGCTGAATGGAGCGCCGGAGGCGCACATGGACGATCCGGTCGTCGTCGTATCCGCCGCGCGTACGCCGCTCGGCGGCTTCCAGGGAGAGCTGCAGTCCCTCGCCGCGCCGCGGCTGGGCTCGGCCGCGATCCGCGCCGCCGTGGAGCGCGCGGGCGTCGCGCCCGCCGAGGTGCAGGAAGTGATCATGGGCAACGTGCTCTCGGCCGGTCTGGGCCAGGCGCCGGCGCGCCAGGCGGCGCTGGGAGCGGGACTGCCGGCCGGCGCCGGCTGCACCACGGTGAACAAGGTGTGCGGCTCGGGAATGAAGGCGCTCATGTTCGCGCACGACCTGCTCCTCGCCGGCAGCGCCCAGGTGGTGGTCGCCGGCGGCATGGAGAGCATGAGCAACGCGCCCTACCTCATCGCCAAGGCGCGCCGCGGCCTGCGGCTCGGCCACGGCGAGCTGAAGGACCACATGTTCCTCGACGGGCTGGAAGATGCCTACGAGCACGGCCGGCTGATGGGCAGCTTCGCCGAGGACTGCGCGCGCCATTACGGGTTCACGCGCGCGGCGCAGGACGCCTACGCGATCGAATCGGTCGCGCGCGCGCAGCGCACCGCGCGCGAGGGCGGTTTCGCGCGGGAGATCGTCCCGGTGGAGATCGAGGAGGGCGGCGCAGCGCGCTGCCTCGCCGAGGACGAGCATCCGAACAAGGTCCGCGTGGACCGCGTCGCCTCGCTGCGGCCGGCGTTCCGCGAGGGCGGTACGGTGACCGCGGCCAATTCCAGCTCGATCGCCGACGGCGCCGCGGCGCTGGTGCTGATGCGGCGCTCGGCGGCCGAGCGCCGCGGCATCGCGCCGCTCGCGGCCATCCGCGCGCACGCCACCCACGCGCAGGCGCCGGGCTGGTTCACCACCGCGCCGGTCGGGGCGGTGCGCGCGCTGCTCGCGCGCGCCGGCTGGGAGGCGGGCGCGGTGGACCTGTACGAAATCAACGAGGCCTTCGCCGTGGTGGCCATGGCGGCGATGCGCGAGCTCGCCCTGCCGCGCGAGCGGCTGAACGTGCACGGCGGCGCCTGCGCGCTGGGTCACCCGATCGGGGCCTCGGGCGCGCGTATCGTCGTGACGCTGCTCGCGGCGCTCGAACGGCACGCGCTCGCGCGCGGCGTCGCCTGCCTGTGCATCGGCGGCGGCGAGGCGACCGCGCTCGCTCTGGAACGGCTCTGAGCGCGCGCAGCGCGCGGCGGGAGAGGATCATGCGACCCGTGTACCTGGTCTGCGGCGGCGTCAGCAAGTTCGCCAAGGCGCGGCCCGAGGTGACCTTCCAGGCGATGGTGAAGGAGGCCTACGACTACGCGCTCGCCGATCTCGGCCTGGAATTCGGCAAGGCCGCGGAGCTCGTCGATGCGAGCGTGGCCTCGTACTTCTCGGACCACTTCATGCGCCAGTTGAAGGCCGGCAGCATGGTCCAGGACTACCTGGGTCTTTGCCCCAAGCCGAGCCGTCGTGTCGAGGGCGGGGGCGCCACCGGCGGGCTCGCGTTCCAGTCGGGCTGGGAAGCGGTCGCCTCCGGGCGCCACGAGCTGGTGCTGGTGTACGGCTGGGAGACCATGTCGCGCGTCAACACCTGGAAGGGCAACGAGTTCATCGCCCTCGCCTCGGACGCGAACTTCGACTACCCGGTGGGCGGGTTCTACACCGGCTACTACGCGATGATGGTGGTGCGCCACATGCGCGAGTTCGGAACGAGCCTGGAGCAGATGGCGCTGGTATCGGTGAAGAACCACGGCAACGCCGTGCACAATCCCTACGCGCAGAAGCGCACCGCGGTCAGCGTCGAGCAGGTGCGCGCCGCCGAGATGGTGGCCTGGCCGCTCACCCTGCTGGACGTGTGCGTGATGAGCGACGGTGCGGCCGTGGTGCTGCTCGCGAGCGAGGCGGGCCTGGCGAGGCTCGAACGCGCGACCGGACGGCGCGCGCGGCCGGCGCGGGTGGCGGGCGTCGGCGGCGGCATGGACGCCATGCGCATGGCCGACCGCCCCAGGGGCGAGGTGATGCTGTTGCCGCACGAGAAACCCGGCGACTACCCCGGGCTGAAGTACCCGGGCGTGCATTCGTTCCGCGCCGGACGCATGGCTTCGAAGGCGGCTTACGCGATGGCGGGCATCGGCGACCCGGCGGCGGAGCTGGATTTCGTCGAGCTGCACGACGCCTACACTTCCTCGGAGATCCAGACCTACGAGGACATGGGTCTCGCCCGCTACGGCGAGGGCGGGCGGTTCGTGGAATCGGGCCGGCCCTTCCTGCCCGGGCTGGATTACGGCGTGGCCCTTCCCGAGCAGGGCAGGCTCCCGGTCAATCCCTCCGGGGGGCTGCTCGCCTGCGGCCACCCCGTGGGCGCGACCGGACTGATGCAGGCGGTGTTCGCGCTGTGGCAGCTGCAGGGCTCGATCGGCCGGCACTTCGGCAACGAGCGCCTGCAGGTGAGGAACGCCCGGCGCGGCGCGATCCACAGCCACGCCGGCACCGGAACTTACGTGGTGGTATCGATCCTGGAGCGGGCGTTCCCGTAGCCTGCAGGGAACGACCCGCGCGCCTTGTTTGAACGACCGGGAGACCGGCATGGCGGACGAGAAACCGGCGAAGCTGCCTGAGAGTGTGGAAGGCAAGGTGCTCTTCAACGTGCCCTTCCCGGCGGACCTGCGGCAGCTCAAGTCGATGTCGCCGATCGTGGTGATGCAGCCCTACCGCATCGACTACATCCACAGCTACGGGCAGGACTCGCCGTTCTTCGCCGGCCTGGCCAACGGCCGGCTGCTGGGCACGCGCTGCGGGGCGTGCGCGTACAGCTACGGCACGCCGCGGCTGCACTGCATGCGCTGCGGCGCCGAGTGCGAGTGGATCGAGCTGCCGCTGGAAGGCAGCGTGCACACCTTCACGGTGTGCCACTTCGGCGGCGAGCAGTTCCTGAAGGAAACGCCCTTCGTCCTGATACTCGTGGAGTGGCCCGGGGTCGCCACGCTGTTCCTGTCGCGCCTCGCGGGCGTGGACTGCGCCCGGCCCTCGCTCGACTGGGTCGGCATGAAGGTGCGCGCGCGCTTCCGGCGCCTGTCGCGGTTCGATCCGACCGACGTGTACTTCGTTCCGGCCTGACGCGGGCCGGGCGCGGGCCGGGCGCGGGCCGGGCGCGTCCTGCGGGAGAACGGCGTGGGGCGCCTCGGCATGGGCCAGGCGGTCATCGGCGAGGAGGCTCGGCAGCTCCGGCGCGGCGCACGCCCGTTGTCGAGCCGGCCGGGACCGGGCCGCCGCGTCCCTCAGAACCCGCGCAGGTGCGCCATCAGGAGGATCATCGCCACCTGCATCACGCCCTGCGACCCCGCGAGCCAGATGTTGATGCGGTTGATGCGCACGATGCGCTCGCGGTCGGGCGCGGGCTTCTGGAGTTCGAACCAGATGCGCAGGCTGTTCGGCAGCAGGGCCGCGAGGCCCACCACCGTCATCAGCAGCACCAGGCCCAGCGCGAACAGCGTCCAGCCGTACATCGGGCTCTGGGAATTCGTGTAGCCGAGCCAGGCCGCCAGCTCCCACCCGGCGGTGCCCGCGGTGGCCGCGACGACCGGAAAGTAGAGCAGCGTGCGCGGCACGATGCGCGCAATCACCTCGGTGCGCGCGCGCATGTCGAGGCTGCGCAGGATCGGGCCGACGATGAAGCCCATGAAAAGGTCTGCGCCGGTCCACAGCACGCCGGAGAGCACATGCACCCAGTTGAGCAGGTAGATGCTGTGCAACTGCATCGCCAGGATGAGCGCTGCCGGAAACAGCAGCACCCACCAGGTCATCTGCCGCAGCAGCGTGGAGACGGGGCTGGCGGCTTGCAGCGTCGGCATCGCGATCTCCCCGGGGAGCAAGGGTCCGTCCATCTTAGCAGCGGCGCCGCGGGCCGGCCCTGCGCCCGCGCGTGGTGGGTCTGCTAGTGTCTCGCGACCATTCTGGGCGGCGCGCGCCGCGATGACAGGGGGGGGCGGGACATGGCGAGCGAGACGAAGCGAGGCGCGACCA